>CAMKDG010000117.1 GCA_946411205.1 uncultured Desulfotomaculum sp. | reverse complement strand
TATCGCTTTGTGGGTGCCATTCATGAACAAGTGGCTACATCCATCATCAAAGCAAACCAAGGCCACGGCCTAGTTCCAGCACCTTTGAGGATTGACCATTACGGTTATTTGAATGCGGTAATCAGTAAAAAAAATAAGTTTCAGAGAAATACCGCTATCATAGCCAAAGAATTAAAAAATACCCCCCAGGACCCCTTTCTTTTCTTTGCTTTAGCCCTGGAATACTACCAAAAAGGCCAAATTGACCAGGGACTTCTTTGCCTGGAAAAGGCCTTAACTCTCATGACCGGCTGCGAAGGTTACTTTGAGGATATCCTTCTGAACACAGCTATCGGGTTATGGCACCTGAAACGTTGGCAAGAACTACTGGATTTTGTCCAAAAATCACTGCTTATGGTACCACAGCATCAGGACTTATTATTATTCAGAGGCTTAGCCAACCTAGCTTTACAAAGGTACCCTGCAGCTGCCAGTGACCTAGAAAATTCAATGGCAGGCGATGGTAGCAACCTACTACCTCACGATAAAATTCTTAGCTTGGCAGGAGACGCCTACCATTTATCGGGAGCCTATGAAAAAGCTGCCACCCTGTATTTTTTAGCCCTGCAAAGAAACCACCGTTTCCTATATCCCTTAACGCAAATTCTTGATTTGATGCAAAAAAATCATATTAATTTGGACTGTACTACGTTATACACCTTTTGTTCCCTGGAAAAAAAAGATTCCTTCTGGCGAGAATTACTGGAACATCAGGAAATACCCTTAGCGATGGTAATACTCCTGCTGGAAATCTATCACGCAAGCAGTATAGAAGAAACCGGGGTGTCGCTGACCCGGCTAACAGCAGAACTGTTAGCGGTAGTTACGCAATTAGTTCCGCTATGTGGTAATACCTCTGCCATTGAATACATTTGTATAACCACGCGAGAAATTGATACCTATGCCTTGATCATTGAACAGGGATATGACTGTCGTTTTTTCATGGCCCGTGAAAGAATCAGAATTCTTCTGACAGACTTACTACTATGGGCAATCAAAAGTTGTTCTTCCAGATTGATGACTCCTTCCCTTCCTCCGGGAGAAGATCAATCATTTTCCTTGAGAAAGGAGCAGATATGAAGACACGCGTTTTACTGGCAAGCCCCATTAAGCAGAAGAAGAACATTTTAAACGAGTTTCTTAGTTCCCTGGAAAAATTGCATCAATCGGGGCTGGAACTTGATTATGCTTTTATTGATGACAATAATGATCACGATCTATTGGAACGTTTCTCCAATAACAAGAAAAATGTTCGTATTATTCGAAAAAACTCGTTAAATAGCTATACTTGTGATGAAAAAACTCACCAATGGAGTGAGGAATTGATTTGGAAAGTAGCTGCTTTTAAAGATCGTTTTATTGCCATGGCCCTTCAGGAAGATTATGACTATTTGTTTCTCGTTGATTCAGACTTATACCTTCACCCCAAAACCATCAAGCATTTAATCTCACTCCAAAAAGATATTGTTTCTGAAGTATTCTGGACTAGGTGGGAGCCAGATTTACCCCCTCTACCACAAGTCTGGGTTGCGGATCAATACCAGTTATATGATGCTCCCAGATGTCAAACGTTACGTGAGGAGGAAATCAAGCAGAGAGCGACGGAGTTTATTGCTATGCTTTCTAAACCAGGTACGTACAAAGTTGGCGGACTGGGAGCATGCACCTTACTCAGCAAGCAAGCCCTCTCAAGGGGAGTTTCCTTCAGTGAAATCTATAATCTTGGTTTTTGGGGTGAGGATCGGCATTTTTGTATACGGGCGGCAGCCTTGGGATTTGAACTCTTTGCAGATACCCATTACCCCCCCTTTCATATTTACAGGGAATCGGAACTGCCGCAGCTAATGGAATATAAAAAAAATATGAACTTGGAGCACCGTAAAGATGGTAAGAAAACTGGCAGAACCGGGAGCAAAAAAGGAAAAGGCAATAAAATTACACTGGCCATGTTAGTGAGGAATGAATCTGACAGGTATTTGGAGCAGGTTTTGCAACAAGCTAAGCAGTTTGTTGATAATGTGGTAATTTTAGATGATGCCAGTGAGGACAATACCGTAGAGGTCTGCAAAAGAACTTTAGCAGGTATTCCTCTGACAATCGTTTCAAATAACAAAATGGGTTTTACGAATGAAATTATTCTCAGGAAGCAGCTCTGGCAAATGGCCGTTACAACCAATCCCGATTGGATTTTAATCCTGGATGCAGATGAGCTATTTGAAGAGGCTGCCCCTGAAGTTTTAAAAAAGCTGGCGAAAACCAAAGATGTTAGTTATTATTCCTTCCAGTTATATGATATGTGGAGCGAAACCCACTATCGAGAGGATCAATACTGGTCTGCCCATCAACAGTTCCGCCCCTTTATGGTTCGGTATTTACCGGACTTTCATTACCTGTGGCAGGAAACACCTCTGCATTGTGGAAGATTTCCGGTAAATATAGCAGCGTTAAAGGGCGAAAACTATCCCCTCAGGATTAAGCACCTAGGTTGGCTGAAGCCGGCGGATCGGCTAAAAAAATATTACCGTTATAAGGAATTAGATCCCCAGCGTATTTATGGGATTGCCCAACAATATGATTCCATACTTGATCCACGTCCAAATTTGCTTCCCTGGATTGAGAATAGTAAAAAGTAACTTTACAATTTTGTACCGTCAAAAACGTATTTTTTTCACACATGGAATTTTCCCAACATATTCTATAAAAAACATAAAGGTGTATTGTGATGAACATATTCAGGCTACCAGCCATAAAAAGTACTTTTGTTTTTAGTAATAAGCAATCTCAGACACCGTGCCATTCACCTTATTTACCCGTTGGGAAAACGAGTCTGTTTACTAAATATATCTCTTATCTCTTTTTCAATCTATCGACCCTACCCAAAGAACATGTGATTTCTTCGGCCATATTAAAAATATATTTCAACGCTCCTCCCTGTAAAGGTGAACCACCAAATTTTTTTGGTATCCAAGCATTAGCTAAACCCTTTGAGGATTGTTCTACAAACTATACAAATAAACCCCCTATGCTAGAAAAAACATTAAAAAGAGTGCTCCTAGGTAAAAATTGTTGTGCCATTTCTGTTGATATTACGACTTTAGTCAAAGCCTGGCACACGGGGAAATTAATAAATTGCGGCTTGGCCTTAGTACCGGTAGATCTTGAAACTTGTGGTGTGTTACTTTTTCACAGTTCAAATACACCAGATCCGGCAAAACATCCCCTAGTAACCATTACCACAGAACCTAATCAAGCGAATTGCTTTGAAAGAAAAGAATATTTTTCCGTAGGTAAAACAGCATTATATAGTAGTACACAAGAGGTGTGGGGTTATTCTATCTATAGTTTTATCGTAGCAAACATCGGTTCCAAGACCACCCTAGTAAAGTTACAAGCTAGCCCCAATCAGAGCAATTTTATCGATGAGGAGCCTGAGATTGAACTATTTCCCGGTCAAATCAGAGTTTTCGTTAGTAATTTTTTTACACGTTATAACAGACTTACCTTTCGCCTAGCTTCCCAAGAAAGTGGTACCGGGCAAATTAAAATTTGGCTGCAGGCCAGGGTTTAGACCCCAAGTTTATGTCTCTCCTTAGAAAAAACGGAACTCCTCCCACAAACCGGGGAGGCGTTCCGTTTTTTCTGAAACAGATTATGTTTTATTTTTTACTTCTTCCATCGCCACAGAAAGCATCAGCTTGATACGGTTTAGCTGATTCACTTCACTGGCTCCTGGGTCATAGTCGATGGGCACAATATTGGCAGTGGGATACGATCTTCTAAGCTCCTTGATCATCCCTTTGCCGGTGATATGGTTGGGTAAGCAAGCAAAGGGTTGTAAACAAACGACATTGTTCACACCGCTTTCCATCAACTCAACCATTTCACCGGTTAAAAACCAGCCCTCTCCGGTTTGGTTACCTAAAGATAGATGTTTTGCCGCATATTGGGCAATCTCTTCAATTGGTTTTGGTGCTTCAAATCGTTGGCTTTGCTGCAAAGCTTTTTTCATGTCCGTTCTATAGGTCTCTATGGTTTTTATGGAAAACCAGCTGGAAATCTTTTTCCAAAGGGTTCCCGACAGTTGCTCATAATTGAATTTATTACTGAAGGAGCAGTATAAAAAGAAGTCAATTAGGTCCGGTACCACAGCCTCTGCACCTTCGGCTTCCAACAATTCAACAATGTTGTTGTTGGCAGTGGGGTGAAATTTCACTAATATTTCACCGACTACGCCAACCCTTGGCTTGACTAAATCATCATGAAGTTCCAGGCTGTCAAAATCCTTAACAATGCTATAGATATTTTCCCTAAACTCTTTCTTTCCACCATCCGCTAAGGCCTTTTGACATTTAACCACCCACTGCTCGTATAAACGGTTGGCAGAACCCGGTATCTTTTCATAGGGTCGTACTCTATACAATACTCGCATAAGAAGATCACCATAAACTAACCCCATCATTAAATTATGGAAGATCGGCAGGGTGATTTTAAATCCCGGGTTTTTCTCTAAACCAGAAGAAAGGGAAATAACGGGTACCTGTTCCATACCTGCATCTCTTAATGCCTTACGGATAATGGCAATATAGTTGGTAGCCCGACAACCGCCACCTGTTTGGGACATAATGACAGAGGTATGATTTAAATCATACTTGCCGGATCGTAAGGCCCGCATCAACTGACCAACTACGATGATGGTCGGATAACAAGCATCGTTATGCACATACCGTAAGCCTTCTTCAATGGCTGCTTTATCCACTGAGGGAAGGATCTCGATATTATAGTCGGCTTTGGCAAAGCCGATCTTTAAAAACTGAAAATGAATGGGAGACATTTGGGGTGCTAAAATAGTATGGGTTTTCTTCATTTCCTTGGTAAAGATAGCTCTACTGGGGTAGCTAAATAATTTCTGTGGTGTAAAAGCTCTCTTATCCCGTTCCTTAATAGCGGCAATCAGTGAGCGTATACGGATTCTAGCGGCCCCCAGGTTACTGATCTCATCAATCTTGAGTACCGTATAAATCTTCCCATAAGCATCTAAAATTTCTTGCACCTGATCGGTGGTCACAGCATCTAAACCACAACCAAAGGAATTTAGTTGAATCAATTCCAGATTTTTATGCTGGGCAACATAGGTGGCAGCAGCATACATCCTCGAATGGTAGATCCATTGATCCACCACACGCAGGGGTCTATCAATTTTTATTAAGTGTCTAATGGCATCTTCCGGTAAAACAGCAAAGCCATAGGACTTTAACAACTCTGGTATGCCATGATTGATTTCCGGATCAACATGATAGGGTCTGCCCGCTAGGACAATCCCCTTGATATTGTGCTCTTTGATATAGGTAAGGGTCTCTTCCCCTTGCTTCCTCACATCTTCCTTATATCTCGCCAATTCAGCATAGGCCTTTTTAACAGCACTGGCTATTTCAAATTTGGTAATACCTTCCGGCGCCAATTCTTCAACCAATCGTTTAACCATTCGATTCGGCATATCAATGGGCAAAAATGGATGATAAAAAATAACATTCCCACTTTTTAAAATATCCATGTTGGCATTAATAGTCTCTGGATACGAAGTAACGATGGGGCAATTATAACGATTATCGGCTTCCTGATCCTCTGGAATGTTATAGGGGATGCAAGGGTAGAAAATTTTATTGACCCCGTGACTTACCAGATCCATAATATGCCCATGCACCAGCTTGGCCGGGTAGCACACCGATTCCGAAGGAATTGTCTCCATACCCAGTTCATATATTCTCTTCGTTGACCTACCTGAAATAACGACTCGATAACCCAACTGACTGAAAAAGGTGAACCAAAAGGGGTAATCCTCATACATATTTAGTACCCTGGGTAACCCGATGATCCCCCTGGTTGCTTCCTTTTCTGATAAGGGTTTGTAGCCAAATACTCTTTTGTATTTATATTCGTATAGGTTGGGAATGTCGTTTTTAACCTTTTCTTTCCCAGCACCTTTTTCGCATCTGTTGCCGGAATAAAACTCTTGTCCATTAGAAAAATGTTTAATGCTCACCAGACAATTATTGCCACATAAGCCACAACGCTTCATGGAAGTCTCGGTTGAAAAACCCTCCAGCTCCTTCCCTTGGAGAATGGTTGTCTGATAGCCTACTTCATAGCGTTCCTTGGCTAACAAGGCCGCACCAAAGGCTCCCATGATACCGGCAATATCTGGCCGCACTACTTCTCTGCCGGTGATTTTTTCTAAGGCCCGCAGCACTGCATCGTTGTAAAAGGTTCCACCCTGAACAACAATTTTATCCCCTAAGTCCTCCGTGCTTCTCAGTCTGATCACCTTAAACAAAGCATTTTTAATAACGGAAAGAGAAATTCCTGCGGAAATATCACTTACCTCTGCCCCTTCCTTTTGGGCTTGTTTTACCTTGGAGTTCATAAATACCGTACAACGGGTCCCTAAATCTACAGGATTTAAGGATTGAAGGCCTAACTGAGCAAAATCCTTAATATCCATATTTAATGAGCTAGCAAAGGTTTCGATAAAAGATCCACATCCTGAGGAACAGGCTTCATTTAACATGATGGAGTCAATGGCACCGTCTCGGATAATGAGACTCTTCATATCCTGTCCACCAATGTCCAGGACAAAATTGACGCCGGGTAAGAAAAAATCCGCTGCCTTATAATGGGCTACCGTCTCAATTTCCCCAATATCTGCCTTGAGGGCAGCTTTGATTAGATGTTCACCATAACCGGTTACCACAGAGTTTAAAATGATCGTATTTTGGTTAAGTTTGCCGTATAAATCCTGTAGAGCTTCTATGGTAGATTCTAAGGGACTACCATTATTGCTGCCGTAGTGAGAATAGAGTAGTCCTCCCTCTTCACTGATCAGTGCCACCTTGGTGGTGGTAGACCCGGCATCAATACCCAGATAAGCATTCCCTTGATAGCTCTCTAGATCTATCCTCTCTACTTTGTTTTGATCATGCCGTTCCTTAAATTTTTCATATTCTTTCGCGTTGGCAAATAAAGGTTCTACCTTGTCAGCGTCTTCCTGGTTCATCTTCCAGATGCCGGGAGCCCGTTCCTGTAAACAATCAAAGGGCAGGGGTTCTGATTCTCTGGAAGATAATGCTGCCCCCAACGCCACAAAGAAATGGGAGTTGTTGGGAAAAATCACATTATTATCTTCTAGTTTTAAAGTTTCAATAAAACGGTTTCGTAGCTCCGACATAAAATGTAACGGTCCACCTAAAAAGGCAACCTTACCACGAATGGATCTTCCCTGGGCTAGGCCACCAATGGTTTGGTTGACCACAGCCTGCAGCACCGAGGCAGCAATGTCTTCCTTAGCTGCCCCTTCATTTAATAAGGGCTGAATATCTGTTTTGGCGAATACACCACATCTGGAGGCAATGGGATAAATACTTTTATGATTCTTAGCCAGCTCATTAAGCCCCGAAGCATCTGTCTGCAAGAGTGCAGCCATTTGATCAATAAAGGCCCCTGTGCCACCGGCACAAGTTCCATTCATTCTTTGCTCGATGGATTCGCCAAAATAGGTAACCTTAGCATCCTCGCCACCCAGTTCAATGGCAGAGTCGGTGTTGGGAATAATCTTTTTGATGGCATGGGCACAAGCAATTACTTCCTGAATAAAGGGTACCTCCAGCTTTTTAGAAAAATTAAAGCCACCCGATCCTGTAACCACTACCGTCAATAGGTTTCTGTGCATGATGGATTTAGCATCTTCAAAAAGAGAAAGCACTGTATTTTTTATGTCGGAAAAATGTCTTAGATACTTTTTATAGACAATATTGTTATTCTTATCTAAAATAACCATCTTTACGGTAGTAGAACCAATATCAAGTCCAACATTTAAAACTCTACTCATATCGATTCCCCCAAACATAATTAATAGTGCAAAACTCCCCTTTCTTGTATTGTACTTCATTTTGTAATTGAAAGCTTAACAAAAAAGGAAAATATTTTCTACTGCTATAATAACAAAATAATTATCACCCCATATTGAATATATATTTTAGTTGCATTGATTAATTGACGACTGTATTTTTTTTATGATAAGATAATGTGGAGTTTTTATGTTATCATAAAAAAATTAAGTTTTCTAGGGTTCCGCAGTTTTATCTGGTCTGGTCCAAGAGAAAACGCACAGAGGATTCTGTGACACGGAGGGATAAAAGCCCGGGAGGATATCTATCATAAAGATATCTCCCGGGCTTTATTTGTTCTTTACATTCTGTTTTTCCCATGAAAGGAGCAGCAAGCATGAACTATGAGTGGCTAAAGGTTTTTATAGCAGCTTTTTTTGAGGTGTTTTGGGTTATCGGATTAAAACATGCAGATCATCTATGGGCCTGGTTTGGTACAGCTCTAGCCATCTGCGTAAGTTTTTATCTAATGATTATGGCCGGTAAAAAACTACCTGTAGGTACAGTGTACGCCGTTTTTGTTGGTCTGGGAACTGCTGGTACAGTCTTTTCAGAAATTGTTTTCTTTGGTGAACCCTTAAAAGTAATCAAGCTACTTCTGATTATCCTTTTACTGGCCGGCGTTATTGGGCTGAAGTTAGTGACTGGAGAAAAAGAGGCTGACGTGCAAGGAGTTGAGTAAAGATGGCTTGGGTTTATCTTTTATTGGCCGGAATTTTTGAAATGACTGGTGTTGCTTTGATTAATAAACTGCATCAAGATAAGAATTGGCAGGCTCTACTTTTATTGCTGGCTGGTTTTGGTGCCAGTTTCTTATTTCTCACTTTAGCAATGAAGTCTTTGCCCATGGGAACAGCCTATGCGGTTTGGACTAGTATTGGGGCCGCTGGAGGGGCTTTGCTCGGAATGCTGTATTACGGGGAATCTAAGGACTGGCGCAGGGTTTTCTTTATTTGTCTGGTTCTGGGTGCTGCCATTGGTCTAAAGTTAGTCTCTTAATTTCCAGCGGCAAGTCCCAAATAGGCATAAAAAAATGCCCTCTAGGCATCCTTAGTGAGGCAATCGCAACAGTCGATAAGGTCTCTCTGTTTCCTGAAAGCCATACTTTTTGTAAAAGACAACTAATTGATCATTATTTAAATCTCCTCTGCCATGTACTTCATTAATTAGCTCAATATCTTTTTCATCCAGCAAGCTCACCAGCCTTTCCATTAAGCGGCTGGCAAATCCCTGGTGCCTTGCTTCCTTGGGGACCATTAGGCGATCAAAGTACCATTTATTATCTCTTATTTTACTGATGATGGCACAGGCCGGGTAAAGGCAATTGGTTTTTACATTTAAAACAATACACTTCTCACCCACAAAAGTATTGACCTCTCGCATATAAACTCCTCCTCTACCAAAGATTTTCAAAAGACCTCGATTGTGCAAATGGTAACAATATCAATTAATTTTTTCAAGTATATTTACTGTTTTAACGATTTCATTGTAGGATTTTTTGTGCAAAAACAATTTTTAGCTTATTTTTATTGATTTTTAATAAAGCAACCTATTTGTGATTTTTTTAACTTTTAATATTAAAAAAAGTAACTCCCTGATCTGGGGGTTACTTTTTAAATTCCTTATGAATTTGTAAAATGAACCTCTCCCGGGCTATTGGTTGGCGCCGGTTTATTTGACTTTCTATCTTTACTAAGCTTTGGCCTTGCCTTGTGTTTACCGTCATCCGGTGATTTTAGCTTGTTGCTTATTTTCATTCCCCTCCTCACCATCTAAAGATGTCTTTAGCGTGTACAATTTTATCTTTTTTATCAATTTATTCGCTGATCTTCGGGGTGTTAATAACTTCTACTTTTGTAACTTCTGACTTCGTGGAAACCAGCGTTCCATGGTTACAGTCTAGCTGAGGTTCTTTTAGGATTCTCTGCACAAAATGTAATTCCACTTCCTCATGGCAGGCCATTGGTAAGTAGTTTTTGTATTTTTCCACATCAATGCGATATCCTTGCGAGAATTTATCACGCAACTCTTCAATAGAGTAAGAAAAAATTCTGCCGAAGTCATTGGCACAGATTTCCTGCACCCGATTAATGGGGGTACAGAAGGCAATGGTAAATTTATTACATAGTAACCTCTGCTGCTGGCTAAAATGCTCCTGTTGCAGGGAAAGTACGCGTTCTAAAGTGTTCGGATGATCAAAGGGAAGTTGCTGCAACAGGATTTGTAGATCAGCAATCCGGTAGAGGGAGCTGGATATTTCCAGGCAACAGCCAAAGTCCTGCTCTGCCTGCGTCCAGTCATACATAATGGCACCCTTTTCAATGTCTTCAAAGGGCGGCACCTTTTGTAAACAACACTGGGTATAACAATAGACCGTATTCCATCCCAGGCGCAGGGAAAATCCTAGAGTATCTGGGTATTTATTTAAGGCGTCGATAATTGCCTGGATAGAAAAATCCCTCACAAAAAGAGTATCATCCACCAGGAAGAGGACATATTGATGGTTGTTCTGTAAGTTCAAAACCTGTTCTTTAAAATTTTTTTCTTCGATAAAGGTGACCTCCGGGTAATCCCGCTGCAAGACTTGGTATTGCCTCTGTAGTTGCTCAGTGGTGGCTACATACAACACCTTCATCTGCACCAACTGAGGGTCTTGACAGCGTACATAAAAAGAATGCAGGGTAGCATCCAACTGCATAGCCCGGTCCTTACTAAAAACCAACCCAACAACCGGTGGAGTAATTAGCTTCTGCTGCCACTCCTCTAACCTAGGCTTCAAACTTGTTAGTATCAGCTGAGCCGCCGGAATAACTTCTCCACGGGAGAAAATTTCCATAAAAGTAGTTAACGGATTGTACATATCTGGTAGTGTTACCTCTTGGTAGACACCATTTCTTTGCAATTCCTGGACTTCATTGATAAACTTTTTCATATTTTGAAGCATCGGCAACAAGGTAGACAGGCACTGTTCAACCTGATTTTCTTCGATAAGCTGCTCCAACTGCCTTGACGCTGCCATCATCTTATTTAAAT
>CAMKDG010000116.1 GCA_946411205.1 uncultured Desulfotomaculum sp. | reverse complement strand
GAATTTTAGGCACAAAAATCTCCCCGCCATGCATGCGAGAAAAGTTTTTGAGCACAAAATCCACACCCTGTTGCAGCGTAATCCAAAAACGAGTCATGCGTGGGTCGGTAACGGGTAGTTCTCTGGCCCCTTCCGTAATTAGTTTTTTAAAGAAGGGCAATACCGAGCCTCGGGAACCCACCACATTGCCATAGCGCACTACTGAAAAACGAATGCGGCGATCACCGATCATGTTATTGGCAGCCACAAATAGCTTGTCTGAGGCTAGTTTAGTGGCACCATATAAATTGATGGGATTAGCGGCTTTATCCGTAGAAAGAGCAATCACCTTTTCTACTTCGTTTTCAATGGCGGCGGTAATGACATTTTGGGCACCGTTAATGTTGGTTTTAATACATTCCATGGGGTTATATTCTGCCGCAGGTACTTGCTTTAAAGCGGCCGCGTGGATAACGTAATCCACACCTCGCATGGCCTGCCGCAAACGCTCTAAATCCCTGACATCGCCGATAAAGTAGCGCATGACCGGGCTGTTAAATTCTTGCTGCATTTCAAATTGCTTTAACTCGTCCCGGGAGAAAATAATGATTTTTTTGGCTTGGTAAGAGTTAAGTAAGGTTTGCGTATACTGTTTGCCAAAGGAGCCTGTGCCGCCGGTGATTAAGATTGTTTTGTTATTGAACATAAAGATCTCCCTTTATTTCGTGCAACGATTACTGTTCTATTATTGTAACCTTTTTAAGCCAATCTTCCAATGTTGGTGTTATTTCGTATTCAAAGAGATCTGCCAGCAAGATATAGTCTTTAACCCGCAAGGCCTGTTCCAATTCATGAAAATGCGCAGTCAGAAGGTCTGAGCTGATATCCAGATCGCAACCATTTCCTTGCATTCCCCGCACCGCCTCCACCAGCCATTGCAAGCCGGTGATGACATCGGGCAAAACAGCCATCGCTTCCACTTCATTGCCGCTCTGCAGACCATGAGAAATACTCGAGGTAGCTTGTATCAGCTTGGGTAAATAGTCCTGGCAGGATCGTCTGGTTTCCTTAATTAGTTGTTGTACCATCTTTATGCCTTACCTTTCATCAACAAATTATCATTTTGCTTTTGCTAAGACCTCTTGCAAACACTCCTCGGTGTAGATCGTCACTCTATAAATATCTTCATACAGCGCCTGGGATTTATTCAGTATTCTCTGGCAACGCTCTACCGGGGTTTCCTGCGGCGATTCCGGAAAGCTGTGTCGAACCCTTAAGAGGGCGGGCTGCAGGACAAAATACATTAAATTATTTTCTAATAGAACCTGCAGTTTTTTATCCGTTTTATCAAGCTGGGTGATAATAGAAGCATCTATAGTTTCCCGTTCAACCTTAATCCCTTTAATTTTTTTTATGGCCTTACTGCATAACTCTTTGATCTGACGCATTTTCTTCTGTTCCTGGTACAGGAGCCGATCATAGTGCTCCCAGTCAATGCTATTGGGCTCTGGTTGCAAAAATAGTTCCTTTAACTGCGGGGAGTAATCCTGCCGGCAATCATTAGCCAAAAATTCTTGCAAGGGCATATTTTGCATTCCTTCAATCATTACCCCGCCTTCGGTAGCATTAATCACTGGGCGGTAATCACCATTTTGCCGTAAATGTAGCAGATACTTTTCCATGGTTTGCTTCATACTGAACAACAGGTCGCTGGTTACAACCTCGTCGCCAAAGTAACCCTGCACCTTAAAATACCTTCGATCAGTGTCCAACTCGACACTGCTGATGCTTCTACTGCTTTGATGGTTGGCGGCATGACTTTGATTGCCCGTATAAGCCAGATCCTGCCCTACAAAACAAATCGATCCAGAGGTCATTTGGGAGGCAATAGCAAAACAAAAGGTGGCTACCGAAGCACCGCCAAATAGATAGCCCAGCTTTTTGCCTAAAAACCGCTCCGTCCAGTTAACCAAGGGGGAGTCCGGCGGGAGATGGTTAAAAACCACTTGGGGACCTCGGTGTTCCGCCACTATCCCACGATGGACTATCGGTGTATAAATAAGGGGTATATCCCTGATCGCCAAGTCTTTAAAAAGATGGTAATTAGCCTCACCGCCGTCAACACAGACAATGGCGTGGGGTCTGATGTCCGCCGCTAAAAGGGGACTAATGGCTGTGCCGGCGCAGAGAATAAATGCTCTGTTTTGCACGGTCTGCAATAAGGGTATTTGTTTGCTTAAGGAGGGTCCAGCGGCAACAATTATAACCGGACAGCATAATTTATTCACCAAGGCTAAAAATGGCTGTGCGGCTACGGCAGGGTATAAATTATGTAAGTAGTTCCTTTGCCAATCACCGGCAAAATAGAGGCTGGTATTCGTATTAAGCCGTTCTACCTGGAGTGCATCTATTAGAATTTGTTTAATTTTGGCAGCCAGGCTTGGATATAATTGGCGGTAGTTGGGAGATTCGATAAATACCGTTTGGGACTGATAATGACTAACAGCCAATCTAAAATAATCATCTAAACCAGTAAGTTCCTCTCCCACCACAAAGCCGACTTGCCTACTCTCAATCAAGGCACTAAAGTCCTGCTGTCCTAAGGAACAGTGAAAAACCTGCGGGTTGGGCTCAATAATGAGCAGGTAGTCCTTCGCTGTTACCTTTTTAAACAGGCTCTGGGCCAAGTAGCCCAGGCCAAAGCCAATTAAAACATGAAAATGACCCGGCTTAAAATGATTATCTGTCAAACGCTCTGCTTCTCGGCCCGGGTCGTAGGTGCTGTGGAGATATACATCATTTACCCTAAGCGTGGGCTGACCATTTTTGGCCGTCACCTGAACTATACTATGATTAAGTTTCATCCTACTTACCCCTTAAGGATAATTTACAAAAGGCAACCCGGAGGTTGCCTTTTTGTCTTGTTGTATTGCTTTATGCTTAGATTAAATTAGCGCAACAGTTGCAGTACGCCTTGAGGAACCTGGTTGGACTGAGCCAGCATAGCCTGAGCAGCTTGGTTCAGGATGTTGCTTCTGGTGAAGTTCATCATTTCCTTAGCCATATCTACATCGCGGATACGGGATTCGGAAGCCTGCAGGTTTTCAGCCGCAACATCTACGTTTTTAATGGTGTGCTCCAGACGATTTTGTACCGAACCAAGATTAGCTCTCTGGTCAGACACGTTTTTAATGCAATCATTAACGGCGCTAATGGCACTCTCAGCATTATCTCTGGTCGTAACGTCACCAGTTGGTACATAGGTGGTAGCAGTAGTCAAGTTAGCAATGGCTACGCTAATTATTTGATCCTTATTAGCACCAATGTGGAATTTAAAAGTCCCAGCAGTACCACCAGTAGCATTCAATAATTTTTGTTCGTTGAACTCGGTATCGTTAGCAATTCTGGTTAGCTCATTGCTTAATTGGCTAAACTCTTTCTGCAAAGCGCTTCTATCAACGGTTACGTTGGTATCGTTGGCAGACTGAACAGCCAGCTCGCGCATACGCTGCAGAATGGCGTGGGATTCGTTCATGGCACCTTCAGCGGTTTGGATTAAGGAAATGCCGTCTTGGGCGTTACGGGAAGCTTGCTGTAAGCCGCGGATTTGGCCGCGCATTTTCTCGGAGATGGACAGACCAGCAGCATCGTCGCCGGCGCGATTGATGCGCAGACCGGAAGACAGCTTCTCAATGGCTTTGGCGGTATCGCCGGAGTTAATGGTTAAGGAACGGTGGGCGTTCATCGCCATCATATTGTGGTTAATAATCATTTAGTTTTCCTCCTTGATTTTAGATAGTTGGCATCCTTGCCTGTGGTTTATTTACTCCAGTCCACTCTGGATATATTTAGTGATAAATAGTCTTTACGGTCGGCCGCCCACAGAGACTGTTTATCAATCTAACTACTATAGTTATCGGACAATCATGGCGGGACTTTAATAGTTAACGCAAAAAATTTATTCGGCATAGCGATCAACATTCATGCCCCTAGCTATAGCAATTTGATCGGCGAGTTGGGGCAGTTCCTCTAAGTTGATTTCTTTTTCCTGACCTGTCCTTTTATCCTTAAGGATTACCCTTAATCTAGGCGGCGGTTCTTTGATAACTACCTGAATGGGGTGGTTAAGGGCGTTAGCCATTTTATTAAGGTGCTCCACCGCCCGGTTTAGTTCTTCTTTCAGCATATTGGCATCGCGTCCCTGGGCTTGGACCAGGGTTTCTTGGACGCCCGCCTTAGGTTTTAGGGCCGCTGCCACTTCTTTAACAATGTCATGCACCACATAGGGCTGCAAGCCGCCGGCACCTATTTGCATGGGCAACACTTCCTTTTTTACTCCGTAGGAGTTACCGCATGAAGTCCAGCAGGGTCGTCCTAAGTATGGTTGCTCCCACAGCCAGAGAGGCCTCACGGGCTAGTTTCTGCTGGGCCATCACGATGGATAGTTTTTCTATATCGGCATCCTCAAGGAAGGATTCGGTTCCCAGTAAACTGATGTTTTGGTTCAACAGCTCACTTTTCATATCTTTGAATTGGTTCCAGCGGGAACCCACCGCCACCTCAAATTGCAACACCTTATCGCGTGCTTTTTGCAATTCGCCAATGCTTTTTTCCAGCTCCACTTCCTGGTTGGCATTGGTAACATCGTTAAGTCTATTGCGGCAGAGGAACAGTTCTTTAAAGGCGCCGGAGTAATCACTGCTTTCTCCCGGGTTGGGCGATGCATCCGGATCGTCCACGTAAAGGACTTGAAACGGAGTCGATGGAGCCGGTGGAGACGGTGGCATATCTGCTGTACCGTCCTTCGCCCAGCCAAAAACCCCTGGCTGTGTGGGCGGCGTAGTGTTGCCAAAACCTGCAGCAGGTTCGTTAATGGGGTAGGCGCTGTGGGCGGCTACCTCCCGCTCCACTCTATCGAGGTCGCCTTTAAAGATAATCCATTCTTTCTTGCTTCCGGGAGTAGGATCCTTTATTCTCTCAAAGGGCGGGTCGCCGCTTTTTTTACCGGCGAAAATATATTTGGAACCTACCGCAGCGTTGCCCATTTCCAGAATTTCGTCGATATATTTATCAATCTGCAGGGCGGTGGCTTGCCGCTGGTCACCGCTATAGTGGCCGTTAACACCCTTAAGGGTTTCTGCATATGCGTTCTCTAACACACGACCCACGGTTAGTAGGGTGCTGTCGGCTACATCCAGGTAGGCTATACCATCGTCCAGGTTACGATCATACTGATCGTTATAAACTAAATTAGCTTTAACGGCCAGCAAGGGGCTTAGGATGGTGGGGTCGTCACTGAGGCGGTTAACCCGTTTGGTGGTAGCCATTTGCTCTTGGGTTTCCATTAATCGGCTTAGGTTATTTTGCATATGTTTAATCATAGTAGCAGTAACATATTGGTTAGTAATGCGCATAGGTTACACCCCCATTCTATTGATCACAAGGTCTATCATTTCGTCTATCACGGTAACCATCCGGGCTGAAGCGTTAAAACCATGTTGAAACTGAGTCATTTTGGTTAGTTCTTCGTCGGTGTCAACACCGCTAATAGAATCCCTGAGGGCGGTAATTTGAATTTTAATGGCTTCCTGATTAGCCGCCATGTTGTTGGCATTCTTAGCAGCATTACCGACATCTGTGAGAATAACACGACAGTACTCGCTGAATGTATTATTACCCAAGGATGGGATGTCATGGTCTCTTAGTTCTCCTGCGTTGAAGGCTTTGGAGCCGTCTAGATTGCTGGGTTCTTTTATTAGGTTATCATTGACATTAAATGTGCCATTTTTCAAGCTTCCGGTAACTATATGGGTGACGGAGTCCTTGACACCGAAAAAGTAATCATAAGGGTTGGATGGATCGGAGGTGTCTTTTAAAATCTTATTAATTTCTTCGGTAAAGGCAATAGATAATTTGTCTAATTTATCCTGCTCGGTGATAAGTGTTTCTCTGGCGTTGACCAGTCCTACCAGGGAGCCGCTGTATTCCTGATTGTTTAATTTTTGTGTTAAGTTTACAGAGTAAGTCGGCGTCGTTGGCGGCACTGTTTTGGGGGCAAAGGTAATATTTATTGGATCAGATGTACCGCCAGCAAAATCGATCTTCACATCGTTTAGACAAACATTATTTTTTGAATCAAACACCTTATTCCCGAAAAAATTAACCTCCAACTCACCGTTGGGCTTGCCGTTGGTACTTCCTTCACTTATGGTAACCGGCCCGTAGTGGCTGAGTTTTTCCAGCAACATGTCGCGCTTGTCCAGCAGATCGTTGGGCTGCTGGCCGGCATCGTAGATTCTTTTAATGGCTGTGGTCAGGTCGTTGATATTGGTTAAGATATCGCTGACCTGGTTTACTTGATCCTGCAGCATACCGCTGGTGGGAGGGGTGTTGGCCGAGTTTAAATCTAAAATACCCTTTTCGATAGACTGCAGTTGTTTATAAACCGTTCCCATCATAACGGCCAAGTTTCTGCCTAGTTCCATTACGGTTGCTTTTACCCCCATGTCGGTGGGGTAGGCGTTGAGGTTCATCCAGCTTTTAAAAAAATCCGTAATTTTATTGTCGATGCCCTTGGTGGCGGGTTCAGCGAAACTGGCCTCGGCCCGCTGCATAATGGAGATTTGGTCTTCCCAGTAGCCGCTGTCTGCGTTGGCCCGGCGTACATTATTATCCATATATTCGTCTTTAATGCGTCGGATATACTCCACCTGTGCCCCGGTACCAAACTGACCTGGTGTACAGGAACTGTTCATATCCGGACTGGTATAGGGCATGTTGGCTTTAATTACGGCTTCCTGCCGCGTATAACCCGGGGTGCTGGCATTAGCCAAGTTATGACCAGTCACATTCATGGCTTGTTGATTCACTCTGAGTCCCCAGCGGGCGGTTTCTAAACCAAACCAAGTTCCTCCTGGCATACTTATTACCACCTTATCCTTAAATAGTTTTATTCAATAGTGAGTTTGCTTTTCCTGGCTGCGGTCCGGTAACCTGCCCTTTGCTTTGGTAGGTTGTGCTGCCCCTAGGCTGGAAAACCCCTTGCAGTTGTGCAATAAAGTCTAAGCCATTTTTGGCTAGAACTTCATTCCTTTGGTTGAGCAGGGTTAACTCCGCCAACTTCTGCTTTAGCTCGGTAGTTAGATTTTTCAGACTAGTGGCCGTTGTTCCAGAGGGCAGATATTCCATTAATTGGCTGAGGGTATGGGGTGGCTGCACATGTGAACCGATGTGAGCAGTGGCTCCTACAAGCAGTTCTTCACGTGTGGCATCCAATCGCAGCAGCAGCTTGGCTAAATTCTCCTGCTCTTTGACCCAGTGCAGGATTTGCTGGTGATCGTTACTCTGCAGGGCCTGGTTGTGCCCTCTGGCTACCTGCAGCAATTCTTGCAAAACGCTATTTTGTTCCTTTAATATTTCTTCCAACTTAAAAAATAAAGACTCCATCTGCACCATCCTTTTAAATCTTTTTGTCCAGGAGCCTATCTTGAAGAATACCATCTGCAATTTTATGAGCATCTGGTTGGTAATTACCAGACTTAATTTCTTTGCTTAGATTATTCACCAAATCTTCCCGTACTTCGGGCAGATTTTTTAGAGCAGTTTCAATTTCTTTTTTAAAGGTTGCCTCTTGGGAAAGCTGCACGGAATCTCCCTGCCTTTGGTTTATTTGGCTTCTCCCATTAGCAACTTGGTTGCGGTTATAGGCCTTGAGTGCATCGGTGGTGGGTTTAAAGCCGGATCCTGACACTTTCATTACATCACGCCCTTGTTTCTCTCTGTATCTCTTTGCTATTATTATCGGCAGTTCAAGGTTTTTCTTTAACATTTTCATCAAAATATAAAATTTCTGCCCTATTAATAACAGCGGGCAGAGCAAAGCCCCGCCCCTACATTTTATTCCATAATCCTGTCTGGTTTACTAAAAAACCGCTTGAATTTCCTGGGCAATTTGTGGTAAAGGTACTATTTTTTTGGCTGCCCCCAGATCAACGGCTGCCTTCGGCATACCGTAGACCACACAGGTGCTCTCGTGTTCTGCTATGGTGGGACCGCCCTGCTCTTTGATGTTCAGCATACCCCGAGCACCATCCCGGCCCATGCCGGTGAGGAGTACACCGAGGGCTCGGCAACCGTAAACTTCGGCAGCGGAATTCATCACCCAATCCACTGAGGGACGGAAGCCGCCCGGGGCTAGGGGTTGGCCTTGGTTGGTAAGGGTTACGGTGGCACCATTGCCACGGGAGCGGAAGTTGAGATCAAAACCTGCCGGAGCAACCAGCACTTGGCCGGCTTTTACTTCGTCACCTTCTTCGGCGTGACGTACAGTGATGGCACTTTTCTTGTCCAGATGTTCAGCCATAGATTTAGAAAAACCCACCGGGATGTGTTGGACAATCACCACGCCGGCAGGTAAATTGGCAGGTAGATACGGTATTATTTGCTGCAGGGCAGCAGGTCCACCGGTGGAGCAGCCAATGACCACCAGATCTATTTTACCGCAAGGCTGAGGTCGCCTCACCGGAGTCGTAAGAACAGGTTTGGGGGGCATGACCGGGGCCTTAGGCCGGGGCGGCGGAGGCAGCGTGGTTTTAACCACTCGGCGCAGGGAAACCCTGGCGGCCACCTTTAGCTTGGTCTTTAAATCCTCCACCATTCTGGGAAGATCCGCTGAAGTGCCAGGCTTAGGCACAAAGTCCACCGCACCGGCAGACAGGGCATCCATGGTGGCCCGGGCACCTTCGTGGGTGTGGGCACTGAGCATCACGGCCGGGGTAGGACATTCCACCATCATGCGGCGCAAAGTGCCAATACCGTCCAACTTTGGCATTTCCACATCCAGAGAAACCACATCGGGTTTGAGGGTTTTGATAAGTTGCAAAGCTTCCATGCCGTCGGCAGCAGTACCCACTACTTTGATGTCCTTGTCTTCCTCCAGCAGGCGGCTAATCAGCCGCCGCATCAGGGAGGAATCATCTACGACAAGGACCTTAACCGGCAGCATAGGCTGCCTCCTCGGCCCCCAGATCTTTTACCAAACCTCGCACATCCACAATCAGGGCTACTTTACCATCGCCCAGGATGCAGGCGCCGGATAAGCCGTGTACTTGACCTAGGTAATCACCCAGGGATTTAATCACAATTTCCTGTTCACCCATAAGCTTATCCACTACCACAGCAATGCGTTTATCGCCGGAGCCCAAGATCACTACAAACATTTTACTGGCTTCGGCACAATCGGCACAATTGAACATCCGTCCTAGGCGGGCCAGAGGCAGAATGCGATCCCGCACCACAATAACTTCACTGTTGCGGATGCGACGAACATCTTGATCGGTGATACGGATGGTTTCTGATACATTGGTTAAGGGGAAAGCATAGACTTGCTTGCCCAGGGTGATCATTAAGGCACGAATAATGGCCAGTGTCAGGGGCAAACGGATGGTGATGGTGGTACCTGCACCAAGTCTGGTGTCCAGCTCTACAATACCATTGATTTGCTCAATGGCGGTATTCACCACATCCATACCAACACCGCGGCCCGAGAGGTCACTGACTGCATTATTTTTGGTGGAGAGCCCTGCCCTGAAAATCAGTTGCAGTGCTTCGCGATCACTCATGCGATCGGCGGTTTCACGATCCACAAAATCCATTTCTACCGCTTTATTTCTAATCTTGTTGGCATCGATGCCCCGACCGTCATCCTGTACAGTAATGACGATGTGGCTTTCCGCGTAGGAGGCTTTCAGCAGCAGGGTACCCATGGCAGGTTTGCCCGCGGCCAGCCGCTCCTCCGGTGTTTCAATGCCATGATCGATGGAGTTGCGTATGAGGTGGATTAGGGGATCGCCAATCACTTCAATAACGTTGCGATCCAGTTCTGTTTCTTTTCCTTCCACCACAAAGTCAATTTCTTTATTCAGCTTCTGGGCGGTATCCCGTACCATTCGAGGAAAGCGGTTAAACAATTGGGCCACCGGCAACATGCGGGCCTTCATAATTTGCTCTTGTAAATCGCCGGTAACTTGACCTAAATGGTTAGAGATCTCGTTAATGGATTCCACCAGATCATCAGAACCAAAACGGGATTCAAAAATTTCGGCAAAACGATTTAGGCGGGTACGGTCAATGACCAGTTCGCCTACCAAGTTCATCAAATTATCCAGTTTGGTAACATCCACTCGAACGGTTTTAACAGCCTTTTTATCGGAGGCATCCTGTTGTTTAGCCATGCCGTTTTCCTGGACCACCGGGACAGTTCCCACGACTTCCTTGATAACAGCCTTTTCAACATAGGATTCCACTTGCGGCAGTACCACCGGCTGCACATCCGCATCAGCTACTTCCGAGATGGTAATCATTAAGGTTTTGATGCGGTCGACATCTTCCTTGGTAATAAGTATCACCTGGAAGCCAATATCGTATTTACCATCCTGGATCTCTTCAACAGGGGGTTCACTTTTGAGAATTTCCCCGTTTTGTTGGAGAGTTTCAAAAACCAAGAAAGCCCGCACGTTTTTCATCTGGCAGTCTCGGTCGATATCAATAGCCACACGGAAGCATTGGTAACCCCGTAACTCTGCTTCCCGGATAACATTTTCCTCTACATCACCAATCTCAATCCAGCCACGATCTGGTGCAGCTTCATTAACAGGGGTGGTTGCTTGGCTAGCCTCCGAAGTTTCGTTATGCGGAGCCTGCCCCCCTCCTTCGACAAAGGCTTTGATTCTCCCGACTACGGAAGAGGTGTCCACAGTCGGGCCATCTCCGGTCACTTCATCCTTCAATGCCTTCAAGGTATCCAGAGCCTCAAAAAGCACATTAACCATGACGGAAGTTACATGAATTTCGCCATGGCGGATCTTATCAAATAGATTTTCCATTTCGTGCGTAAGGCTGGCCATCCCCTGGTAACCCATAATCCCCGAGGAGCCCTTAATGGTATGAGCTGCCCGAAAAATCTCCTGGATAATATCAGGGTTTCCTTCATCCCGCTCCAAAGCCAGCAGTCCGTCGTTAATAACTTGTATTTTTTCTTCCAGTTCATCTATAAAAACA
>CAMKDG010000115.1 GCA_946411205.1 uncultured Desulfotomaculum sp. | reverse complement strand
GCTGGGTACCGCGCCAATTTTAAGAAAGGTTCCACTCCCCGTATACAAATCCACCACTGCCAGGTCAACTGTTGAAAAACTTTCTTCAGTTGATCGTAACATCATGATAGAATTCACGGTTTTAACTGCCAATTCCTGCCCGAAACCAGATTCTAATAGGTGCTCCAACAAAGATATGATGGTACTGCTCTCCCTAGCAGCCTTGGGTCCGGAACCCATACCATCGGAGAGCAGCAAGGCTACCCGACCCTCTTTTAGCTGCAAAATCGCATGACTGTCACCACATACACTGTTACCGTCTTTGCCGACCTTGGCTACCCCCACATCCACAGAATATCGTAAGGCCGGATATAGCTTAAAGGAGCAAATATCTTCCCCAGACTTCAGTTGACAATTGGTACTGGCTACCTGGAAACTTCGGCCCACCACCTTGGAAACCACCGGTGCTATGGTAAAACGGCAGGCCATTTCACCCCGGCAAGCCTGTTTCACCACACCCACTTCCATTAAACCATCTTCTTTGTGCAGGGTATAGACATCCTGTACCGGGATCCCCAAGCGGTCAAACTGATGGCGTAAAGCCTCATCGATTTCCCCGTCCAACTCAACATCGAATTCCAATTCGCTGGACATATTGTCCATAATCTGAGAGACTCCTTTTAATTGCTCGGAAACCAACTCACGGCTCTCCAGCAATCTCTGGTGCCAATAGGTATTTACTTTATAGGTTTCATAAAGGCAGGTGATGGTAATAGACATTTCCTTTAACCTGGCACAACGCTTTTTTAGATCATCGGATAAATCGTCGATGGTAACCCTCCCCTGCAGTTCCACCGTTGATAGCATATCCAACATATTTTGATAGGTGCGGTAAAAATCTCTTTCCCAGCAGGTGCGGTAGAGAGCACAACCATCACAGACCTTTTTACCTACTTCGGAGAATAGTTGCTGCAATCCGTGTTCTTCCTGACTTTGCTGAACGGTAGAAGAAACCTGTACAAAACTCTTGGACAGCTCGGAAAAAATAGAAGCCCAGTTACGAATCCGATCCACAGTTAATTCTCTCAGGCGGCTATCTTGCAAAGCTGTCACCATTGGGGCCTCAGCATGCGATTTAGGTAAGTGTTCCTTAATCCGCTCCTGCCAGGTAGCCGGGAATAGTAAAAATAGAACCGTAGCAAGAGCCGTTTCTACCAATACACTTTTTAAATCCCCGTAGTTAGATATATAAACAGCTAAAACAATGTTCCCCAGCAAAAAACCTACGGCCACTGCCAGTTTGCCAAAATTTTTAACCGACCCAGCCAATACTCCGGCAAAGGAATAGGCCCCGATAATCACGGGTGCCACTACGAAGGACAAACCCGGTATCACACCCACCACCGCACCCGTGGCAGCAGCAATCCCTGCCCCCCCCAGCAAAGCTCCCAGTAAAATGATAAAACGGCTAATAACCCCCCTGAGGGTAATAAATTGGTATTCCAGACCACCGGTACCGGCAATAACCCCTGCCAACAATATCAATAAACAAAAAATTGCTTCACCAGATAACGTTCGATGGGCGGCGCCTCGGGCAAAGGGTGCCATACACTGGAGAAACAGGAACGTCAGTATGCCCGCAAAGACTGCCTCAAAACCAGCCGTGATATAGTCATAAAGTGAGGGTTGTTGCACGCTGATAAAAATGGCTTTAATCGTTAAGGTGGTTACTACCGCTACCCCCGGCACCACCAGCCAGGGTCTGTTTATTTGAGGCTTAATGGACAACATGGTTAAAAAGCCCGCAGCTAGCACCGTGCCCGAGCTCCAGCAAGCAGACCCACTGGTTACTGTCAACAGTCCTACCAGCGTAGACAGTACCACCAAGGGTAAGGCACCAAACAGCCACGTCACAGCACAAACAAAGCTCACCCCAAAGGGAGATAGTTCCCCTAACAAAATGGCTCTGCCCAAAAACAAACCTACCAGGCAGAGAATTAGGCTTTCTTTAGCCAGTGCTTGTCCCACCCAGGCCATAGAAAAACTTTTAGGCCTAACCAATACTTTTTTCATGGTGGGTGTGCTCTGGCGGAAACGGGCTTGCTTTTTACTTTGGCAACCCTGCTTGTCCCTGTGGTAGGTATAAATATCAGCACGATCAAACAACCGCTCCACCCCTTACTATGTCGCTTTGCTCCATTATAGTATAGGGATTGGAAATTTCCTGTCATTATTGGTAGGTAATTCCATTTTTTATTTCGACAACTTTTGATACATTGTCACAACTAAACCCTGCAGAATATCACTCTCAGAAATCGTTAAACCCTTTAATTGCAAGCCCTCCAGGACAATTTTAACCAGGCTTGCACCCGCTATAATAATATCTGCCCGTTCAGGCTGCAACCCGACAATATTTTTTCTACCCTCATATCCTGCCGCTACCAACACTTCTAACAAACGCACCACTTCATCATACGACAAATAGTGTCCGTGCACTAATTCCGGGCGGTATTTGGCTAACCCCAGTGACATAGCTGCCAGGGTGGTGGCCGTCCCCCCTACGGCAACCAGAGAACGTTTTTGGCCTTGCGAACACCTAATCCGCTCCAGTGTGGGGAGTAGCAGTTGTTTTATCTGTTCTGCCGTGTGTCCTCCCTCGGTCATACGCACTGCGCCTGCCGCTAGACTCACAAACTCGATCCTATGACCTACTGGCCAAATCATTTCTGTACTGCCCCCACCCACATCCAGCACCATCGTAGTGCTTGCTTCCACAGCAAGTCCGGCCAGAACCCCATGGTAACTAGCGGCTGCCTCGGCCTCCCCGGACAACACCTGCACAGTCATCCCGGTTCTTTGCTGAACTCGTTGTAAAAATTCCTCCTGGTTCACAGCATCCCTCACCGCACTGGTGGCTACAGCCAGCAGTTCCCGAGGCTGCCGGGGCTTTATTTCAGTAAGGAACCGCTCAACAGCAATAACGGTACGTTCCATGGCTTCGGGCAGCAATTTTCCATCATTAATCCCCTGCCCTAAGCGAGTCGTGATTAGGCCCGATGTAATCGTCTCTACTGTACCATCAGTAACCTCCGCCAATAGATATCTGGTAGAATTCGTACCAATGTCGATGCTGGCGAGTAGCATACAGCCTACCTCCCTTTGATTTTTATTGTAACCATCGCTTTATCTTTTTCATCAGTTTGGCAACTTTTCAGGCAATCGGCTAAAGAAAAAATCAAAAAGCTGCTTGCCGATGGCTAATGGCCAAGAGCCAGACCCAAAGGAATACCCAAAAGCCCCAAGCATACAAATAAGCATTCTCTTAAACAGAGAATGCTTACTCAATTGCAACGTCTTAGAATTTCGGGCCGCCTCGGCCGCCTCTTTTAGAATCGGTATGTTTTTTAAGATCGGCCAACCGTTCATCACTTTCTTTAATAAATTTGGCTAGTTTATCTTCGAAGGAAGGCTCAAATCTCGGTTTGCGAGGAGCTCTAGCCGCCGAAGCAGTGGGGTTAGCTTGCTTTAATGACAGACCGATTTTACCCTTGGGGTCTACAGAAATGATTTTTACTTTTACTTTGTCGTTTACCTTCAAAAACTCATTAATATCCTTTACATAAACCGCGGCAACTTCTGAGATGTGCACCAAGCCAGTCTGACCACCTGGCAGCTCTACGAATGCACCAAAATTTGTAATTCCGGTAACGACACCCTCTACAATACTACCCTGTTCCAACGACATGTACTTGCAATTGCCTCCCTTAATTGGCCAACCATACTTAATAAGAGTATATGGTAAATTAAGCGGAGGTGTCAACAAAAATGATTAGTCATAAATATTCTTATATTTAACTTCAAATCCTTCACCGGTTCCTGGTTTAGAAGAACCCTGTTGTTTACTCGCATCTGCTCCCTGCTGAGATTGAGTTGGTACTACCAAAGTTTCTCCCGGCTTTACTAAACCCAGTTGCTCTCTGGCGGCCTGTTCAATATAAGCATCGGACTTAATTTGTTTAATTTGTTCCCGTAACGCAGTATTGCGAGTTTCTATTTCTTTTACTTGCTTTTGTAAAGATTCTACATTGGTTTGCATGGAGTGTAAGCGGTTAAATTGACTGGTTAATGAAAAGACAATATAACCCACCACCGCTAAAACCATAAACATCATTATTTTATGATTGCCACGACCCGAGCGCAATCGTACGGCCTTTTCTTTATGTTCTCGGTGTAGTTTTAGTTCAGTTACTTTATTTTTACCGGTGGAAATCATTCAAAGGCTTCCTCCTCATCCTCGGAACCGAATAAACCCAAGCTTTCTCCCGGAATCACAATAACCACCTGATACCCTTTAGAACGGGCACGATTAAACAAAGTAGCTACAGAACTGGGGCTAATCTTTAGTTTTGCTGCAATCTTTTCTGTAGAAAAACCCATCTCTTTTAGAGTAACCACCTGTCGCTCTCGAAAACTGAGTCTCTCTGCCCCGCGAATCTCTACCTGCACCTTGTTCAACTCCCGACCGAAATCCACAACTTATCCACATATTATCCACAGGGTGTGTACAAACTTATTACATATCATTTACAATTTTACTACAAAAACAAAAAATTTCCAGGTGTTTAGAAGAAGTTAGTGCAAAAGTTTTCCCTAAAAACCGCGAAAACAGGACTTTAGTCCTGTTAATCATGGTCTTTATATTCAAAAAGTGGAAATATTGACGATAATCGACTCCGCAGACTGCGCTTGGCAGAGCGTAGTGGCTTACCAAAGAGCCTCTGGGTAATTTTGCCTAAGAGTCCTGCCACAAAACCTAGGGGAACTGCCACTGCCAGATAGAGAAATCGAAAGGGTAGACAAAGTACCCACCAAATACTGCTCAACAATTTTATGAAAAGCTTCCAGAGCCTGTGTACGGTTTTAAAAGTAAGCTGTAATAATGAAGTTGTACTACGGCTGAGTACGTTTAAATAGAGTACAGCACCTAGGGTTAACCCTAAAAATACATAGAGACGCACTTCACCCCAATTGCCCATTAAGAGTAACGTAAAAACGACCCCTGTGAGCACAACCCAAAACAAAATGTCTCCCAGAGCAGTGCCAATCTTACGCAGCTTTAATGTCCCTCTGGTAACCCTATATAAATCATAGCAAAAGCCAGCCACCACACCAATTAAAACGGTAAAAGCAAAATAATAAAACTGATCTAACAGGGGAACCACTGGCTGCACCATCCTTATTTCAGTATTCGATTAATAAACCCTTTACCCCGGGCCTTGCCACCCTTAGCCGAGCGTCCCTCTACATATTCTAAGGCATTTATAAAACCTTCTACCACCAAGCTTCCTTCGTCCAAATTGAGATGGGTAATATGCATCCCTTCTCCCTTTAATTTCAAAAACCCCATATTGGTATCTAGGGTAATTTCCTGCTCATCAAAACTACCTACGTGCTGAACACCTTCGAGTTTTAATATTTTTCTCCCGTCAATACTCAAAACGTGTTTTCCGTACTCTTCCACAGCTACCCCTCCGTTCCACAACAGACTGGTAATATATATGCTCTGCAGGCTGGCAATATGCACGCGAGGGCTTGTTATTTGGCAAGCCCAACAGTCAATCCTACCCACAAATCAAAAGGACGGCTCTGCAGCCGTCCTGGATACTATTTATATAACCTGCCTATTTCAACATCTTTAAAGTAAAACCTTATAATATCCTCTGGGGAAGTTCCTTTTTCTGCCATATTTTTGGCACCCCATTGAGACATGCCTACACCATGACCATACCCTTGCCCAGTCAGCACCAAGTTGCCATTAGAGACCGTTACGTTGGTTAAATACATGGAACGTATTTCGGTGCTACCTGCAGCTAAGCGAAAAGCCGGTCCTCCCACGCTAACATTATTGATTTTCAATTGAACCGTTCGTCCAGATGGCCCTTTTTCCGCAATGGACGCACTGGTTAAAGGACCGGGATCTTTACCGGAAACACTTCTCACAGCCTCTTGTACCTTTGCCCCGGGGATTTTCGCTGTCCATTTTTGAATTTCCGGGAGGGTGTTTTGCACAGACAGGGGATCATTAATGTTGTCCTTGATATAGGGTGTGGGTGTTTTCGTATAGGACAAGCCCTCAGCGGCACTGGCAGTCTTGCCGCCATTACTGGCAGAGAACCAGGCCTTGATATACCGGCCATTATGGGTAATTACTTCTCCTCTGGTCTTTTCTACTGCTTGTCTTACCTGGTCGTTAATCCGAGAAGGATCGTAGGCCTGAGATTCTTCCACACTGGTGGATACATCCGTACCGTGTAGTTCTTTTACGCGACCGGACTCAATATTCTCCATGGTAAAGGTTCGGGCTAAAATAGCTTGGGCCGCTAAAGCATTGACCGGCCAAGTGGGTTCCATTTCCGCGGCCACTACGCCGGTGATGTATTCCTCTAACTTAACTTGCTTCTTCTCACCGGTTTTATTGTCGTATAAAGAAATGGTAGGTTCACTCTTCAATTGTTTGGGCCCCGTGGTTTCCGGTTTTTTCGTTGACTTCTGGGCACAGCCAGCCAGGACCAGTAAGACGATTAAAAGTACGGTAAAGATAGATAAACAACGGTTTCTCAAGGCTAGATCCCTCCATTTTCATTGTTTATCTTATTGTCTTCACCATCTGCAAAAAATATGTGCAATGAAAAAAGGTACTCCCCTAAGGGAATACCTTACTTTAGAAAAATTATTGCTCAATCGTTTTATAAAGACTGGCTGCCTCTTTGGCAGGCACCGTTTCTTTAAGTTCCAGAATTTCCAATAGCAGCTTCCTGGAACCAAAACTCATTTCCAACCGGTCTCCTACCTTAACCTCAAGACCTGCCTTAGCCACCCGGTTATTCACCAGCACATGACCGTTGTCACAAACTTCTTTCGCCAGGGTCCGACGCTTAATTACCCTGGATACCTTCAAAAATTTATCCAGTCGCAAGATATTATACCCTCCCAGAGAATAGCTACTATTCTACAGGCAGGTTGGCCACAGCATCTTTTAAGATCTTACCGGCTTTAAAAACAGGTACTCTGGTAGCAGGAATCTGAATGGTTTGGCCGGTTTGGGGATTACGACCTTCACGAGCCTTACGGGGTTTGGACTCAAAGGTACCAAATCCTACCAACTGAATTTTGTCCCCTTGGGCTAACGCCTCTTCAATGCTGCTGAGAACTGCTGAGACTGCCTTTTCAGCATCTTTCTTACTCAATTCGGTTTTTTCTGCTACTGCAGAGATCAGTTCGGCCTTGTTCAACTAAGGACCCTCCTCGATAATCAGAATAAACTAAGTTTGGTATTTCGCTATTTTATTTGGTTTTCCTCCTCAGAAGCAAATTTTTCCTGTTTTTTTTATTTTTGGAGGTTAAAGTCGTTTGGCTTCTTCCCACCAATGGTCCATTTGCTCCAAGGTTAACTCTGAAAGTTGTCTTCCATTCTGCCTAGCTTGACCTTCTATATATTGAAACCTATGAATGAATTTGTCAATAGTCTTGGCTAAAACATCTTCCGGTTGAATCTTTAGTAATCTGGCCAAGTTGACCACGGCAAATAACAAATCTCCCACTTCCTCTTTTATTGCCGCAGCTTGCCCTATTTGCAGGGCCTCTAGCACCTCTTTAAGTTCTTCTTGAACCTTTTCTAAAGCACCGGTATAATCCGGCCAATCAAAGCCTACTCGGGCAGCCTTGGCCTGCACCTTCTCGGCCCGTAATAAGGCTGGTAATGCCCTGGGGATATTGGCTAAACAAGATGTAAATTTATTTTCTTCCCCCTGTTCCTGGGATTTAATTTTATCCCAGTTAATCAGCACGTCCTGGCTGGTTTCTACCTGGGTAGTGCCAAAAACGTGGGGATGTCTTCTTACCATTTTTTCGGTAATCGCATCCACTACATCATTCATGTCAAAGTGGCCCTTCTCATTGGCAATTTGAGCATGAAATATGATTTGTAGTAATAAGTCTCCCAATTCTTCACATATTTTATACATTTCGCCTTGATCTAGGGCATCAATAACCTCATACGTTTCCTCTATTAGATACTGTTTTAAACTGTCGTGGGTCTGTTCCCGATCCCAAGGACAGCCCTTTTCCCCCCGCAGGGTGGCCATCACTTCCACCAGCGGATCCAGCGGGTAGGAACTCTGGTACGTGGTATCCATACCTGCCCCGACAGGATCAGCAACGGCTTCCTCCTCTCCCAACATAAGCTCTTCAGCCAAAGGCGGAATATAAAGACTGGTTAGATGATCAATCCAGGTCAAACGGTCCAACTCAAAAAGAGGTACTTCTTCTATCCGTTCTTGCCCCGGGATACCAGCTCCCCGAACCACCGTAACCCTATGTTCATCGGGGTAGTACTCCATCAGGTTAAGCTTGGTTTCCCCCGCCGTAATTCGGTCATATACCTGGGTCACCACGGTGCCTACCTCAGGGTAAGGCTGGTGCGCATCTAACCTTAAAGCATCCACAATATGTAACCCCTTACAGGGATCTAACCTTAGACTGGCTGTTAATGCGTCTAGAAAGCTCATAGCTGGCAACACTTCCGTTGTCAGGCCTGCTTGCTCGGCCAGATCTAGCACTAGCCTTACGGAATCCTCTGCCACCATGGGGTGCCCAGGCACTGCATAAAGTACTGTTCCACACCCTGCAGCAGCAACCAAGTCGCTGGCTATGGTCCGATAAACTTCTTCAAAGGTCTCTGCATTTTGATAATGCTGATCAAAGGAATGAAACGTAACACCTTTCTCCCTTAGCCAGTCCACCGTAGGGTGAACCGCTGTCCGTAGGTAGACTGGGATGCCTGAAGAAAGCACTTCCCACACCTTAAGAGGAATCATGCCGGGATCCCCCGGGCCGAGGCCGGCAATGATGATGCCGCCACTGTCAGACTTGTCCATTGTAATCTCCTACCTTTCTAAAAACCAGCCATTGGCCGTTAGCCATTAGCTTTGTTAGTATAATCCCTCTAACCTTATCTAAATAGTTGTTTATTTCATAAAATGTGAAACTGCTTGTTAAAAGATCAAGTCCAAAAGCCAATGGCTTATGGCTAACGGCCAATGGCCAGCCCCCAAAGGAATACCCGCAAGACAAAAAAAGGGGCCTTTCGGCCCATTTTCTTCGTTTGTTATTGTTCCATTTGTTTGGCGAGAAAACCAGCGGCTGTTTCGGCCAACTTAAGTTCCATTTCCCCCATTTTCGTATCGGGGTCCTTGGAAGCCAGGATAACTGCGCCAATTGGATCGCCTTCGGAAATGATCGGAGCAATGACCTCTGAAGAATATTTGCATTCGCCGTCCTCTGTAATGCCGCACTCCTTACAGTGGGGATCGTTACCAGGATTATTGATAACCACGGCTTTGCGATCTTCCATCACCTTTTCCACGTTAGGGCCAATGGGTTTGTTAATAAATTCTTTTTTCGGAGCCCCGGCCACGGCAATGATGGTATCCCGATCTGCAATGCAAGCTATGTGTCCAAGGGCTTCATATAGCGAATCGGCATATTCTTTGGCAAAATCACCCAGCTCGCCGATAGGTGAGTACTTTTTGAGAATGACCTCACCTTCCCTGTCAACAAAGATCTCCAGGGGGTCACCTTCACGAATCCTCAAAGTTCTTCTTATTTCTTTTGGTATAACAACTCGACCTAAATCGTCAATACGACGAACAATACCCGTTGCTTTCATATAGGTTTCCTTCCCTCCTTTTCTGCATAATCTACGCGGATTAACTTTCATTGATAGTATATAACGGGAGGGAAGGTGTTATTCATAATTTTCCATCGTTTGAACTTTATTTTCGGGTTTTGGGTTAACAGCTATTTTTTTGACGAATCCCCTGATTTTGGGGCTAATTTGTTGTCTATCTTAGCATTTTTCTGCAAATCAGCAATTAATATACTTTGAAAATAAACTTCTTTCACTGCCTCTAGGGACTTTTGGGTAGCCGGAGTAACCTTCTCTAACTTAATTAAATGATAGCCGTAAGAACTCTTTACAGGCTCCTTGGTAACCTGGCCAGGCTGTAAGGCCACAGCAGCCTTTTCAAAGGCTGGGTCGGTGGTACCGGCGCCTTTATCAATGGTGTAGCTGCCACCATTCTCCCGGGTACCCAGGTCATCGGACACTTCCCTGGCCACGGAGGCAAATTCACGACCTTTTTGGGTAACTTCAGCCAGGGCTAACTTGGCCGCTGCCAAAGCTTCTTGATCGGTGCGCTTGGGTACACCCTGCTGTGTGCTGTCGATGGCAAACAACATATGTTTTACTTCCAGGCGTTCGGGGGTACCAATGGGTTCTGACCCTTTGTGTTGGTTGTAAAATTTACTAATTTCCTCTTCTGTAGGCTTTTTTACATCGGCAGTAACCTTGTCATACAGGTTTTTCTTGGCTGCTTCTGCAACGACCAATTCCCGGAAATCCTGTTCGGTTAACTTAAACTGTTCCAAAGCCTTTTTAAATTCTTCATCTTTGCCGTAGCTCTCTTTGACTTGTTTGATATTATTATCGATTTCTTCCTTAGAAGGGGTGACTTTTTGTTTTTCTGCTTCCTGTAACAGCAGGGTATCTTGAATTAATTTTTCCAACTCGCTTTGCTCCAACTGCTGACGCATGGCACTGTTCTCTTTCGTGGTTAAATCAAGTCCTTGCATCTTATAGCTTTCTATGGTGAAATTAACACGCTTGTCCAGTTCTGTGCGGGAGAGTTCCTTACCATCAACAGTAGCCACAACATTGGCCTTATTATTGGCACAGCCGCTCAATAGAGCTACTACGAGCAGCATGGTCAATCCAAGGGAAATTATTTTTTTCACTTAACCAAGACCTCCTTTTGCATAATAGTGCAATTATACACCGTAACCAGAAGGACCGGCAAGTTATTTCAGCCGGCCCAAAAAGCTCCTTAACTGCTCCAGTTTTCGTAACCCCACCTCTCCCTTGTCCTTGGTTAAGAGCTTCATCTCAAAACCATCGGCTGAAGTATGATATTTCACGTTATTTTTATATTTTTCACTCACTGCTACCAACTTTTCTCCATCCAGCGGGGCTTCCGGGGCAAACAGCAAACGATAGGCTCCCTGATTGCGGCTGATACTCTTAATTTTAAGCTGCCGACCCAGAATTTTTAGCTGGGCTACTTGCAACAAAGCCTGGACACTTGCCGGCAAATCGCCGTATCGGTCCACCAATTCTTCTGCCAAATCGTCTACCTCGCCGGGTTCCTTCATCGCTGCCAACCGGCGATATAATTCTACCTTCTGGTTGGCATCTGG
>CAMKDG010000114.1 GCA_946411205.1 uncultured Desulfotomaculum sp. | reverse complement strand
TACAGAGTAATGTATTAGCGGCGCTCAGCCAAACCTTGAGCTTACCCAAGGCTATTCCTGGTTTTTGGGAAGCCCTGCCCAACAGAAAAATAACACCTCCTGTGGAGGCGGAGGTTACAACCCATGAGCAACCAAAAGAAAACCCGACTGCTGAGCGTACCTTAGATACAGCCAAGATGGAAACCAAGACCGAACTAGCCGTTCAAAGTAAAGAGCAATTGAGGTTTCCTCTACCGTTACAACATCAGTCAGCCAAAGAAGCTGTGACTTCAGCAGAACCGCTTTTTAAGCCTGTGGCCAAAGCAACTCCCCAAACCGTGCCAAACCAGGCAATTTCGGAGGGCAGTACCCCGTATCAAACTGCCGAGGACAATGTATTTCCCTATCTAACACCCATCGGTCAGATTCCTCCTACCTATGTTCTGGCCTACGGTGAGGTAGGGCTATACATTATTGACCAACATGCAGCCCATGAGAGGGTGCTCTATGAAAGGTATCACAAGTTATTACAGCAAAATGCCAGAGCCCAAATATTACTGCAGCCTATTACCTTAGAAATTCCCCATCATGAAGCACAACTGGTGATCCAGCATATTTTGGATTTTCAGGAGATCGGCTTTCTCTTGGAACACTTTGGCGGGGATACTTTTTTACTACGGGGCGTCCCGGATCGTGCTGCGGATGCTTCGGCCAATGTATTCTTAGATTTATTGGCCAGACTGCAGGAATACCCGGAGTCCAGGTTTAACAAAGGTTTGGCCATAGAACAGTTGGCGGTGTCCATGGCCTGCCGAGATGCTGTCAAGTCTAAAGCACATCTTGGCAATCCAGAGATCAAGGCACTTTTGGAAGGATTAGCCCACTGTCAACAGCCCTTTACCTGCCCGCACGGCAGACCGACGTTGATTCAAATTACCCAGGAGGAGCTGAAAAAAAGGTTTAAACGATGAAGGATTCTTTGGTGATCACAACCGGTATCCGCAGTGGCCAGCAATTGGCAGCGGAGGCCGTAGCTCTTAGCCAGGAGCTACAGGTACCCTACCTACCGCGGGACAAACACTCCCTGCAGGCCATTCGGGAACAAAGCGGAGCCAATATCATACTGATAGTGAGAAAAGAAAAATTATCTTTAGTTGTTGATGGTAAAGAATTGTTTTTTCATCCAGGATTAGCTAAATTGCGCATAAAGGAAATACAGGCTGGGAAAACTGACCAAATGATTCGTGCCATGGATCTTAAGGAAGGGGATAGCCTTTTGGACTGTACCCTGGGGTTAGCTTCAGATGCCTTGGTGGCAAGTTATGTGGCAGGTGCCAGAGGCAGGGTGGTTGGTCTGGAGGATTCCCGTCCAGTGGCGGAGATTGTAAGCAGAGGGTTACAGTCTTATCGTGGGGAAAAGCCAGCGATGCTTGAAGCCATGCGGAGAATTCAAGTGTATCAGGAACATCATCTACACTATCTGAAGCAACTACCCGATAATTCCTTTGATGTGGTATATTTTGATCCCATGTTTCGGGAGCCTCAGGAAAAATCCAGTTCTCTGTCACCATTACGCCCTTTGGCTAACCACCATCCTTTATCACCGGAGGCTGTTCGGGAGTCAATCCGTGTTGCCAGAAAGAGAGTTGTGATGAAAGAAAGAAGTCAAAGCCAGGAATTTTTTCGGTTAGGGTTTCATACCCTTCAGGGAGGACGCTATTCCCCGGTGGCCTACGGTATTATCCGAAAGGGGGGAGTAGAGCAGTGAAATCCTTAAAACCCTTGGTGGTAATTGTGGGACCGACGGCTGCAGGTAAAACTGAAGTGGCTATAGAATTGGCCAGGAGGCTCCGAGGAGAGGTTATTTCGGCTGACTCCATGCTGGTTTACCGGGGTATGGATATTGGCACAGCCAAACCAACTCTCGAAGAGATGCAGGGTATTCCCCACCATATGATTGATATTGTCAATCCAGATGAAGAATTTAGTGTGGCGATGTTTCAAAAGGGTGCGGAGCAACTGATCGAAACCATTACAGAGCGGGGCCATCTCCCCTTCCTGGTGGGTGGTACCGGCCTCTATGTGAGATCGGTGATAGACCATTATGATTTTGCCATGGTGCCTCGGGATGACAGGTTACGGCAGCAACTTGCAGAGGAAGCTGCCAAGCTAGGATCTTTGGGCATGCATCAAAAATTGGCTGAGCTGGATGCTGCGGCGGCCGCTCGTCTTCATCCTAATGACACCAGACGCGTTATGCGGTCTTTGGAAGTATATTACCAGACCGGCAAATCCATCACGGCCTATCAGAACAACGCTAAGATACACCGACCAAAATATCGACTGTTCATGTTTGGGTTAACCATGGATCGACAATTATTATATAGAAGGATTGAACAACGGGTAGACTTGATGTTAGACCAAGGCTTGGTGCAGGAAGTGAGGGTTCTGTTAGAAAAATACCGTACACTAGGGACTGCCCTACAGGGTCTGGGATACAAAGAAATCATTGCCGGCTTACAGGGGGAATGCACCTTGGAGGAGGCAGTGGAAACCCTAAAAAGAAATACCCGTCGTTTTGCCAAAAGACAACTTACTTGGTTTAGGGCGGATCCAAGAATTCGGTGGATAGAATTGGAAGAGTTTACAGATCGTAGCGAAATTGCAAAAGAAATTGCCAAAAAGATAGCAGGAGAATTAGTAACTGTGTAGAACGTAAGAAACCTAGAGAGAAAATATTTGTATGGAGGGAACCTTCATGACTAAACCTCAAATTAATTTGCAAGATGCCTTTCTGAATCAAGTAAGAAAAGAAAATATTCCTGTAACCATATTTTTAATAAATGGTTTTCAATTAAAAGGTATGGTGCGAGGTTTTGATAACTTTACTGTGATCTTAGAAAGTGATGGCAAGCAACAAATGGTATATAAGCATGCCATATCCACCATCAGCCCCTTGCGTCCGGTAAATACCTCCTTCTCGGAAAATAAACCTGTCTAAGTAAGGTTGATTAGCCTCTCCGTTGGAGGGGCTTTTGATTTTGTGGTCACTATTTAAACCTCCAAGCGTATACTGTTTTAGAGTCATGCTATTTGATAGTAGAAAACAGTACTACCCGGAGGTGAACTCCTTGGTGAAGATAAAAATGTGGCAAAATCAAAATCCACCGAATCGGCCGGAACCGCCCAAATCACCAGGTTTTATCAAGAAGCCTGTCTTGCCATCGAAACAAACGGGGCAGGAAAAGACGATTGGCCAGGAGGAGTTAAACAAAAAAGCGGCCCAGGAAATATTGGGAGAACTGGATTTACTCATCGGGCTTTCCGGTGTGAAAAAGCTGGTTCATGAGATCCAAGCCTTCGTCGAAATTCAAAAATTAAGACAGAAGGAAAAGTTGATTTACGAGCCCATGGTTTTGCACATGATTTTTAAAGGCAATCCGGGTACTGGAAAAACGACTGTGGCCAGAATCATTGGCCGTCTTTTTAAAGAGATTCATGTCTTACCGAAGGGGCATCTCATTGAGGTGGAACGGGCCGACCTGGTGGGGGAGTATATCGGTCATACCGCTGCTAAAACCCGAGACCAGATTAAAAAAGCTCTGGGCGGTATCCTGTTTATTGATGAGGCCTACTCGCTGGCCAGAGGCGGCGAAAAGGATTTTGGTAAGGAAGCTATTGATTCTATGGTAGCTAGTATGGAAAACAATAAAGACAATCTCATTATTATTCTAGCGGGTTATCAGGATGAAATGGATTATTTTTTAGAAACCAATCCGGGGTTACGTTCTCGTTTTCCCTTACATATTACCTTCCCGGATTACAGTATTCATGAGTTGATGGATATTGCAGATCTAATGTTAAGTCAGCGGCAATATGTGTTGGCTCCTTTAGCCAGGGAGGAACTCATTAAAATTGTTGAAAATTTAATCCGAAAACATGAACATAGCGGCAATGCCCGGTTGGTACGTAATCTTATTGAAAGAGCCATGCGGTATCAAGCGGTGCGCCTGGTAAACAAAAGAAGCATCTCCCGAGATGATCTAATGATGATTCATCGAGAAGACCTGACGGGTGCAGTGGAGGAACTCTAATTCCTCCATTGCATCAAGTAAATCGCAACATTGGAGGAAGTACGTGACAATCGATCAATTGGACAAACTAGCAAATGAAGTAGAAACCGAAGTACAGCCCATTTACCGGATCATTGAAGACCGGGCTATGCAAAATCACGCCCGTGTCTTAGCAGGCTTTCACCTGGCCCGCACCTCTGATTACCATTTAAGAGGAACCACCGGTTATGGTTATAATGATGCCGGTCGAGAAACCTTAGAGAAGATTTATGCCCATGTCTTTGGTGCCGAGGCTGCCCTGGTAAGGGGGCAAATCGTATCGGGTACCCATGCTATTGCCATTGCCCTTTATGGTTTATTGCGGCCCGGAGATGAACTGCTGGCCGTACAGGGTTCGCCCTATGATACCCTGGAAGAAATTATTGGCAAACGAGGGGACGCTCCTGGTTCCTTAAAGGATTATGGTATCCGTTACCGGCAGGTGGAGCTGACTCCTAACGGCAGCTTGGACTGGCCGGCTATTGAACAAGCTTTACATAGCAAAACGAAGGTGGTTATGGTGCAGCGTTCCCGGGGCTATGCCTGGCGGCCTGCCTTAACTCTGGAAGAGTTGCAGAAGCTGATTGAGTTTGTGAAATCTCGCTGTCCCAATACCTATGTGTTTGTCGATAACTGCTACGGAGAACTGGTAGATACGGCGGAACCACCCGCAGTGGGAGCAGATTTGGTGGCAGGATCATTAATAAAAAACCCTGGTGGCGGCTTGGCACCCACGGGTGGTTATATCGTGGGTAAAAAGGAATTGGTGGATTGGGCGGCCAATCGTTTTACTGCTCCGGGAATCGGTGCGGAAGTGGGACCAACCTTGGACCATCAGCGGTTGTTGATGCAGGGGCTTTTCTTAGCTCCCCATACCGTAGCCGAAGCTCTGAAAGGAGCCGTTTTTGCAGCAAGATTATTTGAAAGATTAGGCTTTCGCGTTTCCCCGGCCTATGATGAGCCGCGCTACGATATCATCCAATCCATTGCCTTAGAAACCCCGGAGCGGTTAATTGCTTTCTGTAGGGGGTTACAGGCTGCCTCACCGGTGGATGCCCATGCCTTGCCGGAACCAGATTATATGCCTGGCTACGAGGATGATGTGATTATGGCTGCCGGCACCTTTGTACAAGGTGCTTCGATTGAGCTAAGTGCGGATGCACCCTTGAGAAAACCCTACGCTGTCTATCTACAGGGTGGCCTATCCAAAGAATATGTTCGTCTGGGTGTTATTTCAGCTGCCAGAAATGTTTTAAAGCTAGGATAGGTTTTAATGAAATAAGTATCGAATGGGTATATAATAAGGTGAGGCAAAATGTCTCACCTTATTATATCAAACGCCCTTAAGACCCCTCCTCTGTAGGTAGGGATCTTAAGGGCGTTTGATAAAAGGACTCATTAAATGATAACGAATTATTGGAGGGATACCGCTTTGAAAGAATACCGTGTTTTATCTCCCACCGCCATCTTGGGTTATGGTTTTCCGGAAGAATCCTTTCAGGCCGGTTTAGCCAGAAAACCCCACTTAATTGCTGTTGATGCAGGTTCTACCGATCCTGGCCCTTATTATTTGGGTGCCGGTGTATCTTTTACCGACCGGGCTGCTGTTAAAAGGGATTTAGAGTTAATGATTGAAGCGGGCTTGCAGTTGGACATTCCGGTTGTTATTGGTACAGCAGGGGGGTGCGGTGCTGATATCCACCTGCAATGGAATTTAGATATTATTAAAGAATTAGTGCTGGAAAAGGGTTGGCAATTTCCTTTAGGTGTGATTCACGCAGAGCTTGAACGGGAGACTGTATTACAAGCCTACCGGGACAATAAAATAGCTCCTTTACATCCTGCCCCGGAGTTAACTGAGGCAGAGATAAACGCTGCCGAACGTATCGTAGCCCAGATGGGTCCGGAGCCGGTAATGTCGGTCTTGCAACAGGGAGCAAAGGTAGTATTGGCAGGACGAGCTTACGACCCGGCGGTTTTTAGTGCCGGAGCGTTACTAGCTGGATTTGATAAAGGATTGGCCATTCACATGGGGAAAATTTTAGAGTGTGGAGCCATCGCTGCTTCCCCGGGCAGCGGCAGTGATTGCCTACTGGGAACGCTACGGGAAGACTGCTTTATTGTGGAACCCTTAAGCCCTGCCCGACATTGTACACCCACCTCGGTGGCTGCCCACACCCTTTATGAAAAGACCAACCCGTATGTTTTACCGGGTCCGGGCGGTGTCTTGGATTTGCGGGAGACTACCTTTACACAACTTTCTGAGCAAGCTGTTAAAGTAACCGGGAGCAAATTTGTCCCTGCAGAACCCTTCGCGGTTAAATTGGAGGGGGCCAAACGGGTAGGCTATCGTACAGTTTCCATTGCCGGTTGTCGCGACTCAATTATGATTGCCCAAATAGATCATATTGTTGAGGCCGTCCGGGAAAGGGTTGCGGACAATTTTAAAAAATATGGCTATCAATACTTCCTACATTTTACGATTTATGGTAAGAACGGTGTCATGGGACAGTTGGAACCCAATGCAGCAATCACTAGCCATGAATTAGGGATTATCATTGAGGCAGTGGCAGAGACTCAAGAAATTGCTAACACCATTTGCGGCTTTGCCCGGTCTACCATGCTGCACTATGGCTATCCTGGCCGAGTGGCTACGGCAGGCAACCTGGCTTTCCCCTATTCACCTTCGGACTTTAAAGCCGGAGCAGTTTATAATTTTAACATCTACCATTTACTAGAAGTGGTAGATCCTTTGGCGTTATTCCCAGTGGAAATTATGAAAATGGGGGAGGCTCAATAAATGGCTAAAATGAAACTGCCAGAACTAGCTTCGGTCATTAGAAGTAAAAATTCCGGCCCCTATGAGTTAACGTTGGATGTTATTTTTAAGGATCAAGCGACCTATGAGGCAGCCTGCCGTGCCCAGGTGATCAATAAAACTACCATAGCCAAACTATATGGCATTCGTGAAGAGGAAGTAATCGCCATCACTCTGTTTGCACCGGCCAACGCTATCAAAGCAACCATTGTGCGACCCTATCCTTCCGGTGCTTTGGGAGAAACGGATGTTTATGGTGCTCAGCAGCATGCTCCACTATTAAATTTAGAAGTTGAAGTGGAATAAACTTATTCGTATTTTCGGCAAAAACTGCAAAATTTCGAGCTATATCTCACGAGAGTGAGCAATATAAGAAAATCTTTAATTTTTGTTTGTATTTAGATTATTTACAAATTTAGTTTATAGACTATATAATACAAATATAATACAGAAATTAGATGAGAGGGGATAAATCTTTTGTTCCGAAATGATGATCAACCCATGTTTAACATAGGGGTAATTGCAGAGTTGCTGAAAGTTCATCCCGAAACGTTAAGGATTTGGGAAAAGCATGGTTTAGTGGAACCCTCACGCCGTAATAAACAGCGTTTATACAGCAACAACGATGTTAAGCGGTTACAGTTTATTCATTTTCTAATCAATGAAAAAGGTCTTAATATTGCAGGTGTGTTGCAAATTATCACCATGTACCCCTGTTGGAATATTAAAAACTGTAATGGCGGTAATACGGAAAAAGGTGAGAAGGTTAATTACAGCAAACCGTGTTGGAAAGAACAGGGTACATATTGCTATGTCATTGAGGATAAAGCGGATCAGTGCAGTTCCTGTCCCCATCTTAGGGATTGCCAAGAAGTTAATTAAAGCCTAAAAAAAGGGAGTGCCGCTTTTGCGCCACTCCCTTTTTCTTGAATTTTATAAGGTACTGATATGAAAAAAGGTAATTATCTTTTGAACTTTTGATATCTGATATCAGCAAGTGATAGATACACTTCAGAAAACATAATGAGCAGTATTTAATTTCATAAAGAATTGTAGGTCCTACAATTCTTTGGTTTCAACAGTTCAAAGCAGGTGGTACAATTTATTCTAGGGTATATCAAAAGAAGTGGAGAGCATTATCATGATTATAAGACAGGCAACCATGGAGGATTTTGAGGGAATCCTCTCTTTAATTAGAGCCAACCATATCAATTACATCAGCGAGGAAGATAAACCTGATGGTTTTGTGACAACCAATTTTACAGATGCACAGCTGGAAGCACTAATTGTCAATGAACAGGGTGTCACGATTGCAAAGGAGAACGGCAAAGTTCTTTCCTTTGCTATGGCCGCCTCCTGGGAATTTTGGGCGGAGTGGCCCTTCTTCGCCTACATGATTGAAAAATTGCCCGAATTTACATTTGAGGGTCAGACATTGACGAGGCAAAACTCCTATCAGTACGGGCCGATCTGCATTGATAAATCGGTTAGAGGAACAGGGCTATTTGAACAGGTGTTCTACGCCTCATTAGCCAGTATGAGAGAACGCTATCCAATCATGGTGACATTTATTAACCAGATTAATCATCGCTCCTATGCAGCACACACCAAAAAAGTCCCTCTGATGACGCGGGGAACCTTTCAGTTCAATCAAAACGACTATTATCTGATGGCTTGTTCAACCACTCTGACCCAAGAGTAAGATTCATTGCAGTTCCTGTCCCCGGGTTAAGGATTACCAGGAAGTTAATGAAAGCAGAAACAAGGTTCACTTATTTAGAGGAAGAACATGTTAGGAATTTGGAGCAGCTTTGCTGGCTCTGTGAGATTCTTAGCAGGTTCTTCCTTTCTTTTTTTGCTTCCGTATTATCTGGCGCACATGAGCTTTGTCCTAGCCCCTATCAAGGCAAGTTTTATCCGAAGAGTAAAACATAAAATATCTTACGCATATATATTCAATATCATTAATGAGGTTAACGTTGACAAATGTTTTTGAATAATTATATACTTACTTGTAGGTTAACCTTGATTAACTAATTAAGGAGATAAAATCCATTGAACTGGGGGGGACCTAATGACTGAATTACTATTAAATAATGCTGATTGGCAGTTTAAAAATGAAGTGCTGCAAAAAATGTGTACTGATAAGCAGCGGCTTGATTTGTATAACTGTCTTACCTGTGGTATGTGCAGTGCAGGTTGTCCATATAACGGTGTCCACGATAATTCCGATCCGCGTCTAATTCTTAGAGAGATTTTCCTTGGACTAAAGGATAAAGCTTTAAATAACAAACTAGTTTGGACCTGTACAATGTGCGGACGCTGTACGGCTGAATGCCCGATGGGGGTGGATGTGTCTACCGTGATCCGCACACTCAGAGGCAATTTTGGGCTGATTTCACCAGGGTTTTTACAAGATGTCGTGAATGCCCAGATTAACACCGGGAATCAGATGGAGGTTACCAAGGAGGAATATTTGGATACCCTGGAATGGATGGAGGAAGAGCTTCAGGCCGAACTGGGTGATCCCAACGCTAAAATACCGGTGGATAAGGAAGGCGCAGATTTCCTTTTCCTTTGGGACCCAAGGGAAGTTAAATATTATCCCCAGGACATCCAGAGTATTGCTAAAATTTTCTGGTATGTAGGTGCCAATTGGACCTGCAGCAGTCAGTGGTGGGATGCTACCCATTACGGATTATTTAACGGAAATGACGAGGAATCCACCATACTTATGAAGAGAATTGGTGACGAAGTTAAGCGGCTAAAGGTGAAGGAATTGGTAGTGACTGAGTGTGGCCACGCCACCAGAGCTCAAAAATGGGGTCCGAAGGTGTGGACGAAAGATCCCTTTTATCCGGTAAAAAGTATTATCGAGAAATATAAAGAGTGGTTTGATGCAGGTATCTTACATGTCGACCCAACTGTAAACCCGGAGCCTGTTACCCTGCACGATCCTTGTAATATGGTACGTAAAGAGGATATGGGAGAGGTCCTGCGCTATGTTTTAAAGAAGGTTGTCATGGAATTTAGAGACATGACTCCCAGCGGCAAGTACAACTATTGTTGCGGTGGTGGTGGCGGCTTATTGGCTATGGGCAAAGATATCCAACCCTATCGTTTAGCCAAGGGTAAGTTGAAAGCCGATCAAATTATTGCCACAGGTTGTAAACTTGTAGCCTGCCCCTGTCATAACTGCTGGGACCAGCTCAACGACACGATTAAGCACTTTAAGGTAGATGCCAAACTGGCCCACTTGCATCATTTAATTAGTCCTGCCTTAATTTTAGAGAAAAGGACTAAGGGTGTGTAAGAAATGACCTGCCAGCAAAATTGCGGTAAAAAAACGCACCAAAAGCTATTAATTGGTGGGCGAAGCCGCATTGGTAAGATAATCGCTGTAACGGGTGGCAAGGGTGGCGTAGGAAAGTCTGTCATAACCTCCTTGATGGCTGTTAGTCTTAGTAAAATCGGATACCGGATTGGTATTCTTGATTGTGATTTGTACTCCCCTTCTATCTCAGATATTTTTGGGCTTGGTCCGGGTAGTATAAGCAAAAATGATGAGTATACAGCTAGTAGTATCTCAGGTATTAAGATTTTATCGATGGGTTTGCTTAAAAATAATTTTGAACAGCCTTTAGTGTGGAGAAGTATCGCTTCCTGTACGATGCTTAAAGAATTTTGGCAGATTACAAATTGGGGTGATTTAGATTTCTTATTTTTGGACCTGCCCAACAATAGTGACTTGCAACTGACCGTATTTCAGGAATTTCCCCTGGATGGGCTTATCTTGGTGACAAATCAGCAAAGAGCAGTGATTCAAGCAACCAAGAATGTCTACGAATTGGCCAGGGGCTTTAACATTAATACCCTTGGCCTGGTTATTAACATGGCTTCCTTCCGCTGTCCCAGCTGTCAATTTAAAGTAGGGTTAAGGGATGAACTAATAGCCAAACGTTTAATGGGACTATCACAGTTACCTGTCCTAGAGGTTCTCTCCTTTGACCTAAGCTTCCTATCGATATGCGAAGAAGGGAAAATTGAACTGGCAACTACCAGTGCCTTTCAAACGATTCCAGGTCTTTTAAAGACAAACGAATTACTTTGTTAAACTTGCACAAGTGTCAAGGGGGCGGTTCCTTTTGACACCAAATCAAAATCAAAATGGGACATGATGTGGTATCAGTAACTTATACGTCAACTGTGAGCAATTGTTAGAAAATAAAGTTTGATACTAAAAAATACAGTTGTATACTAATGTATCTATAAATTTAGAATGACCTCCATCCTTAGAAAGGTTGGGGGTCATTCGTTATTATTAGGATCGTACTATACAGATTCCCATTAATATTATTCGACATATTTTTTAAACATTCTCATATCTAAAATGATAAAATTCTATTATTAAAT
>CAMKDG010000113.1 GCA_946411205.1 uncultured Desulfotomaculum sp. | reverse complement strand
ACATTAAAACTCAAAAAGTAAAACATACTGGACCAAAAATTTCCATAAACTTTGGTCGCTAAATAAAACAGGTGTTGGCCAAAAGACCAACACCTGTTTTGGCGTTTCCTTTTAAAATTTAAGGCAGTAATTCAACACCAAGGGCTGCTAAACGGCTACGTTCAGTGCGGCTTAATGTGATATGAGCATAGAGGTCCTGATTTTTAAAAGCTTCAATGAGGGTAACAAAACCATTACTGGTGGCCGTTAATCGATAATTATCAATTTGTTGAATATCTCCTGTTAGAACAATTTTACTGCCCATACCGGCTCGGGTGATGATGGTTTTGATATTTTCTTTGGTTAAGTTTTGTGCCTCGTCGATTAAAATCCACTGTTTAGGAATAGAGCGCCCTCTAATATAGGTGAGAGCCTCTAGTTCAATAAAACCTTCTTCCATAAATTTTTCCACCCGTTCTGAGGGAGGACACCTTTCTTCATGCTTGGAAGCTACGAAATTTCTGGTTAGGTACTCTAAGTTGTCATAGATGGCTGCCATCCAGGGCGTTAATTTTTCCTTTTTTGTTCCCGGCAATGCTCCTAAATCCCGGCTATGTGGAATAAGTGCTCTGGTTACAATAAGTTTAGAATACAGACGTTGATTGACAACTTGCTGTAGGCCGGCGGCTAAAGCCAATAAGGTTTTCCCGGTTCCTGCAGGTCCTAAAATACTAACTAGCTCAATATCTGGGTCCAATAAGGCATCCATTAAAAAAGCTTGCTCCAAATTTCCTTCTGCCGGACCCAAGCCAAAGGCGTGGAGGTCTCGGCGCAAGGGATAGATCCCCCTTTTTTTATAGCGGCCTAAGTGTTTGCCTCCTAAGTTATCTTGCATACATAGATATTGATTTTCCTGCAATTCCTCCTTTGCTTCGATGCAGCGAAGCTGGTAAAAATCCTGTACTTGATCGTAAGATATTTCGATCTGGTTCCAACCCTTGTAAAGACAATCCAAATTAACCTGTTCAACGGCATAATTTTCAGCGGCTACGCCCAGAGTATCCGCTATTACTCGCTGGCAGATATCTTGACTGATTAACGTAACGGGGCCAGGTTCTTCTTCATGAAATCCTTTAGCAATGGCTAAGATACGAGTATCTACCTTGTCTTTGGGTAAATATTCCGGCAGTGATATGTGACAGTGATTGACTTCGACTAAAATTTGATGACCCGTGGGAAGTAAAACGCCCTGGTGCAACTGTGGACGCAGGCTGTCCAAAAAACGAATTGCCTGCCGGGCACAGTGTCCCCGGGCATCTTCCAGCCCCTTAAAATGATCCAATTCGTTTACTACGGCTAAGGGGATAATAATCTTGCAGGGTTTAAAGGATGAAATAATCTCCTTGATTGGCCGATCCAATAATACATTTGTATCGAGTATCCTAACGTGCACGGCTTCCCCTCCTGCTGGAATTTTTAGTCTTGCTACTATCATCTTACAGGTTTAATTTTATGGTTGGGTAAAAGAGAGGTTAAGCAACAGTAAAAATAAGGTTTCCTTTGTCTTCTTACAACTTATCCAGGTGTTGAATTAATTAGAACAAATTAGTAAGACTTATCACTCAATGATGATAGGATAAAAACAAAAAAAAACCACCCTAAAAGTGGTTATGTAAGCATTTTATTAATCTAAATCCGGGTCGGCAGCTCCCGGTCCATCGGTTTCCTGGATCATTAGTTGGTTAATTTTTATTAGACCAATAATCAGGCCCTGAATTTCTTCCTGATTCATAGAATTCATCAGACCCGCAAGATAATTCGTCCTCATTAAGGAAATGCTCTCGCCTAACTGTTTTTCTCCAGAAGAAAGATCGATATGCACCACTCTACGATCGTTATCATTACGTTTCCTAACGACTTTACCTTGTTTTTCTAATCGGTCAACAATACCAGATACCGTACTTTTCGCTAGGCCCAATCTCATACTTAATTCGCCTAGGGTAATACCCGGATTTTGATATAATTCTTGCATTAAATGAATTTGTGGAACCGTTAAACCACAACCTACTGTTTGAGACAGCATATATTGACGAAATTTTCGGTTAAGGGTTCTGATTAGGTCCTTTAATTGCTCAGCCTGCTGGACCAGGGCGGACTCCATTTAACCACCTCCATTGCGCAAAAATATAAAAATTTTTTTATATTTAGAATATCACTAATTCGAATCGTAGTAAATACTAATAGTAAAAACATAAATAATATTCAGAATTATTTGTTTGTTTAATGATGGGTTTATAAGCTTCCGTAGCTTGGTCTTGAGAGAGATTACGAGAAGTGTTATTATTTTAGTAAGTTTTTGAGAAGAACGGGGAGATAGTATGCCTTATAACTCAATATTTGATATTATAGGACCAATCATGGTAGGCCCCTCCAGTTCCCACACAGCCGGTGCCGCCAGAATTGGTAAGACTGCCAGAGAAATCTTTGGCAGATGCCCCCAAAAGGCAAAGATTACTTTTTACGGCTCCTTTGCCCAGACGTATCGGGGGCATGGTACCGATTTGGCCATAGTAGGTGGAATTTTAGATTTAAATGCAGATGATGAGAAGATTATTCGTTCCTTTGAGATAGCCAAGGAACAGGGGGTCGCTATAGAATTTGTCACTGTTCCCGAAGAGTCCGCATACCATCCCAATACAGCCAAGGTGAGCCTGGTTGACGACCAAGGCTCCTTTGAATTAGTTGGCATTTCGATCGGTGGCGGGAAAATCACGATCAAGGAAATAGAGGGCTTTAAAATATCCCTCAGTGGAGAGAATCCTACTTTATTAGTTTTTCATCATGACCGCTATGGGGCTATTGCTCGCGTAGCCCAGATATTGGCCCTTAATAGAATTAATGTTGCACACATGGAGGTTGCCCGAAAATCCAAGGGTGACTTGGCTTTAATGGTAATTGAAACGGATCAGGAAATTCCGGGTGAAACACTGGAAGATGTCAAGAAAATTGATCATGTATATAATGTAGCATTGCTTAATCCTTAAATGAGAGGGGAAGACCATTGAAATATCGCACCGTAGCTGAGCTGGTTCAGCTTGCTTGTCAAAAGAATAAAACCATTGGAGAAGTGGTACTGGAGCAGGAGATAGAAGCAACCGCTCGTCGATCTGAGGAAATTTGGGATAACATGGAAAGAAGCTTGCAAATCATGGAACAGGCTGTAGAAAAAGGAATCCAAGAGGCTGTATATTCCCGCAGTGGACTAACCGGAGGAGATGCTAAAAAATTAAGGGATTATACCAACACTGGCCAAAGCCTGAGTCAGGGAGTCATCCTGGATGCCGTAAACTTTGCGCTAGCTACTTCAGAGGTTAATGCATCGATGGGGCTTATTGTCGCGACTCCTACAGCCGGATCAAGTGGTGTTCTTCCAGGGTGTATTTTGGCCGCAGGCAAACAAAGGAATAGTACTAGGGAACAAATGATTCATGCCTTATTTAATGCCGGGGGAGTTGGCTTTGTGATTGCCAACAATGCCACGATCTCTGGTGCTGCCGGAGGTTGTCAGGCAGAGGTGGGAGTGGCTTCAGCTATGGCTGCCTCTGCGGTGGTGGAATTAGCAGGTGGTACGCCTGGGCAGTGTTCTGAGGCAGGTGCCATTGCCCTAAAAAATTTGTTGGGGTTGGTCTGCGATCCGGTAGCTGGCTTGGTGGAAGTACCCTGTGTGAAGAGAAATTCCATGGGAGCAGCGGTGGCCATCGTGGCTGCAGATATGGCCTTAGCTGGAATCACCAGCGTAATTCCCTTTGATGAAGTAATAGAAGCAATGTATAAAATAGGTACCATGCTGCCTTCCTGTTTGAGAGAGACTTCCCAAGCTGGTTTAGCAACCACACCAACGGGTATTAAATTGAGTGAAAAGATTCATCCTCAAGTTCAATAAGAAAGGTGATGGGTTTTCCCCATCACCTTTCTTAGCATATTTTTTCCGGGGTCTACCCAGTCGCTACCTTTAAATCGTCCAACGCGGCCCAATCATGGCCTCGATGACTCTTGAGATGGGTAAACCGGATTCTTTGGACAGTTTTTTAATATGGTTAACTGTTTCTCGGTTACTAATGATGTCTATTTCTTGAAAGTCAGACAGACTGACAACTTGTTCCTGAGATATTTCTGAAATGTGTTTTTCTACGCTACTGAGGCTTCTTTGCATGAAATGATTCCTCCAATTGTTATTTTGTTAGAAAAACTGTCTTATTCGCCTGCGACATTAGGTTATAATCTCTAGCCATAATGTGGAGGTTATAAGCCTGGTTTTTCGTATCCTTTCATCAATAGAATTTACTATTTCTGAAAGTGATATAAAAGTGATTCCCTGTAGGGGAGTAATATACCTTCGGAGAATTGTCTGTTGAAATGTCGATATCGCGGAACCATTCGACACAAATTATGTGATGATATTTTATATGTCGAGAATAAGGCTGGTAAAAACTAGGTACAATACAGAATATGGAAGATATAATTTACCTTAATATGGTTGAGATGGAACGAAATCACTGGTGGTATAAGGGTAGGCGGGAAATAATTGGTAAAATTGCCCGCTCTTATATGACAGCACCGGTAAAAATTTTAGATGCCGGTTGTGGTGCTGGTGGAACAATGGAATATATGTCAAGATATGGTTCTGCTAGGGGCGTTGATATTTCGCAAAAAATGGTGGAACAATGTCGAAAAATAGGGATGACGGCTTATCATGCCAGTGTTAGTGAACTACCTTTTCCAGATAAAGAATTTGATCTGTTGTTTTGTTTAGATGTTTTAGAACATATTCCGGATGAGAAACAAGCATTGGCAGAACTTATTAGGGTAGTTCGTCCTGGTGGGATTATGATTTTTACGGTACCTGCTTTTAGCTGGTTGTGGGGACATCATGACGTTCTAAATAATCATTGTAGGAGATATAATTTTGGGGAACTACAAGGGCTTCTTACTGACTGTAACTTATCGATAGAACGTGTAACCTATTTTAATTTTTTCCTACTGCTACCTATATGGGTAGTAAGGCGATTTGGGAGCAAAGCTACTGCTCTGATGCCCAAAACCGATTTTCAATTGGGATCTAGATCTTTAAATTCCTTTTTTTATTTATGTTTAAAACTGGAAAAATTACTGTTAAGGTATATGAATTTCCCGGTGGGAGTTTCACAGGCTGTTATAGCTAGAAAAAAAGATTCCCTCCATTCTGGAGGGTAATCTTTTATCACTATTTATTTGACTCTGTCTTTGACTTGCCTGACTCTGGTTTGCGGCAACCGCCGTAGCCTGCTTCGGCATAAACTTCTTTAGGTGTTATTTTATAGGGTTTGGGTGGGACGGTTGCTTGGCCATTCGTTTTTTCTGGCATGGAGTTAACCTCCTAGCATTTCATTTATGATAGCTTATCCGAATAGCGGCTAGCTATACGATTTTTTTAAAATTAAAGATTGGATTTTAGGAATAAATAGCATACAAATGCAGGAAGTTTATTCAAAGTGTGGAAATACCTTTATATTAAAAAGATATAAATACATAATTTAATTAAACTTTTATAAATGGAGTATATGTTTATGATTGGGGGGAGCATGTTGAGTCAGGAAAAAGTAGAAAATTATCGTAGATTGCACGTGCTTTTAAATTTAATTCGTGGACTTTATAAAGCACTGGATAATGATTGGAGAAAAGCAGCTTCTGAGGTAGGTCTTACCCCCTGTCAACAGCATTTATTATGGATTTTATCTTTTAGAAATGGTAGCACCTTGACAGAGTTAAGTGAAATTGGCGTGTGGCACGTTTCAACGGTCATGAGTATGGTTGAACGGATGGAAAAGAATGGACTGGTTACTAAAGTAGTTGATTTGAATGATGCACGTATCAAGCGGATTTTTATCACAGAAAAAGGTTCCCGAGTAAGAAAGGAAACCTTAAAGGGTGAAGCACATTTTCGGTTATTATCTTTAATGAATAACATGAATGAACAGGAGGTTAAAGAAGGAACTAAGATACTCCAGTATCTGGTGTCCGAACTTCTTGGAGAAAGATTTATTGAGTTTGTCAATTCCTCCTCAGAACAAATACTGAATAAGAAAGAAGAGCTTGCGCTAGAATAATAAAATAGAATCCCCGGAAATATCCGGGGGTTATTTTATTCAGCTAAATCATAGGGGAGATATGGATGTCCTACAAAGGCCCAGTTTATATTTGGAAATGCACAGTATGTGGTGACAAGCATTATGCTAAAAATCCTCCGGGCAGTTGCAGAAAATGTCATAGTGAAGCAAATCGCTATATTTTGTTGCCCCATAACCGGCAAGGTAGCGGAGAGGAATTGCAAAACTACTTCGACATTCCCGGTCTAAACAGTCTATTATACCTAATCGGATCAACCCGGAAAGATATCCCGAATGCCATGTGCTGCAGCAGTGTTACACAAATTACCTATGGTCCGCCCCAAGTGGCTGTAGCCATTAATAAAAATACCCTTACCCATGATAATATCAAAGAGACGGGTGTGTTCTCCCTGGCCCCCTTGGGCCGCAGTCAAACAAAAATGGCCCATCATTTCGGTCGAAACTCTGGCCGACAAATAGATAAATTTTTGGATTATCAGCAAAAGCCAGCCGGTACTGGCAGTCCGATTATTGCAGGATGTGACAGTTATTATGATTGCCTGGTAGATCATAGTGCCACCATAGAATTGGAGAGCCATACTCTTTTTGTGGCTAAGATTATCGAAGCAGCGGTTAAAACTAGCGAGCCACCGTTGACCTATCTGGATTACCTAAAGGATATGTCCAATTCTTGATCAATCATTGAATTATTCTCTAGTGAACAATTATGAATATTTTCTTCTTGCGGTGATAATAGGTTTAGATTACAATGATTGGTAACAAGAAGCTTTTTAAGGAGGTTGGGCCGGTGTTTGTAAAAGATTGCATGACGACTTCTCCAATTACAATTGTCAAGAGTACACCTATTTTAGAGGCCTTGGAAAAAATGAAAAAGTTAAAGATTCGCCAACTGCCCGTTGTTGACAAGGGTAAGTTAGTGGGCCTCGTTACAGAAAGAGAGTTACTAACCGTTACTCCTTCACCTGCCACTACCCTAAGTATTTTTGAAATGAACTACCTCCTTTCTAAAATGGTTGTAGGGGAAGTTATGGTGAAGAACCCCATCACGGTATCTCCTGAAACAACGATTGAAGAAGCTGCTCTGATTATGAGGGAAAATAAGATTGTTTGCTTGTTAGTTTTGGAAGGGGAAGAATTGGCGGGCATTATTACCCAGACGGATATCTTTGATGCCTTTATTGAGTTTTTTGGCATCAAGAAAGCGGGTACCAGACTGGTACTGGAGATTCGTGACAGAGTAGGCGCAATTGCTGACATCACAGAAATTATGAAGACAATGAACGTTAACATTAGGGCCATGGTTGTCCATCGCAGGAATAATGACTTGTTTAATATCATCGTAAGGGTAAACTCTGTGGAACCAGAAGAACTGGTCAAAGAGTTGCAAGGAAGAGGATTTCCTGTTCTTTCAGTTAATTAAGCAAAAAAACCTACCTCACAAATTATTTGCTGAGGTAGGTTTTTTTGTACATTAGAAAGTATAATTACCCTTGTTGGATAACCTTACGATCAATATCCTTAATGGTTTGACAACCGGTAAGAATCATGGCTTGCTTTAATTCGGCGGTCATTTTGTCCAGCAGTAGTTTAACACCTTCTGCACCACCACCATAAGCGCCTACAACAAGGGGTCTGCCAACCAGAACGCCTTCAGCACCTAATGCCAGAAGTTTTAGTACATCCACGCCGGTACGAACTCCGCCATCCACCAGGATCGTGACTTTCCCCTTCACTGCAGCGGCAATGGAAGGCAGTACGCTAGCTGCACCCGGAGTAAAATCAAGAATACGTCCACCATGGTTTGAGATAACAATGGCACTAACACCGGCTTGAGCGGCCATTTCGGCTTCGTCTACAGTCATAATACCTTTTAAAATGAAGGGTAGTTTGGTGGAAGCCACTAGTTCTTTGATTTCTTCCTTCGTTTTGGGACCCACAGGTTGACCTTTCAAAGCCATGGTTACCAAGCCAGCACCATCAATATCGACCCCTACGGCTTTCGCACCTGCCTCCTCGGCTCGGCGAAGGCAATCAATAATTACCTTTTGTTCACGAGGCTTAATAATGGGGATACCGTTCCCTTGCTCTTCGGCAATGGCTTCTAACCCAGAGGTATACATAGCAGGGTCAGCACCATCACCGGTCCAGCCCAGGGTACCTGCCTGACGACTGCCCGAAACAATCATACCAATAAATTCACGCTCACTAATGGCTCCGCCCATGTTATAGGGGGTGCCTGTCATGGGAGCTCCCATAATAGGACTAGCTAGCTTGGTACCGAATAACTCAGTTGCTGTATCAGGGTTCTTAGCACCATGCAGGGTACGCATGTTTAAGCTATAGGAAGCAAGAGCATGTAAGTTGTTTTTAAAGCTAACTCCAGTACCTGTGCCACCCATGCCAGGAACTTCACCGGCGCAAGCCCGACCGTCACAAATTGGGCAAACCCGGCAGTAACCTTTCAAATTTTCTTTTGCTTGGGCTCTAACGGTTTTTAAATCCATTGCTGAAGTCACTCCTGTCACTTAGTTGTAATAATAGTATTGTGTAAATATTTCGATTGTAAATAACGATCTCCTGCATCAAAATTATGGAGAGACTGGATTCTCAGAAATTTTGGCTGTGTTTTGCATGGTGGATGTAGTATTTGCAGGGATAGGTTCAAAGTTAACAGACTGTGGAGAAGTGTTCATTGTTAGGTGCAATTCCCGGTTTTTAGCTAACCATTCTGTCTGGACATGGAAGAATTCTTCGATGGTAGATTTTGTTAAATAAGTGGTTCCTTCAAAGATAAGGGGCGGCTCGGTTAACGATACAACTTGACCGTTAAAGCTGGCAGTTTGGCTGTTAGGCCTTAATTCTGCAGTAAAGTCCGGGGATTGCAGCTCAATGGCGTTAGTTTGGTCATTCCAGAGAATGTTACAATTCAATAACTGGCTGAAAATCTTTAAGGGGATGTAAGGGCTGTTTTCTTTGGAAAAGGGCTTATATTGATTTTCTAAGGGTATTACTTGTTCGTTAACGTATACTTTTATTGGCGTGGTGTCAATAAAAGCTGCCTTTAAATTAGTGTCATTCCAGACGATAGTAACCGGGGTTCCCAGAGAAACTTGGTCATACAACCATAAAATGTCTTGATTGTATAAACGAATACAGCCTTCAGAGGCATAAGTCCCAATGGAGTTGGCATTACTATTACCATGAATGCCGTAGGACCCGCCAGCGCAACTCAAGCCTAGCCAACGTGGGCCTAATGGATTGGAGGGGCTGCCTCCGGGAATCTGCTTCTTATAATAGGGTGGATTGACAATTTTGGTAATGACTCGAAATTGTCCTTCTGGGGTAAAATTTCTGTGGAGACCGGTGGCAACGGGGAAAACCTTTACCAGGACACCGTTTTGATAAAAGCCTAATTGGTTGGTTTTTTTATTAATTATAATCCTGCTAGTTTCCTGGGCATTTGCCACAGGTGTAAAAATAAAAAAAGACATAACTCCCAGCAATGCTGCTGTCACCAAGAGATGAAAAAACCTTCTGTACAACGTGATGAACCCCTCCCTAAACGTTATCAATACATGACTATTAAGGAGAGGGCTTGTCTATAACCTTAAAAACGAATATTTTTTATGTTAAAGAAAGGAATTGTAGTTGCTTATTTGGAAGGGTTATACTATTTTTAGTATAAAAAGCGGACAAATATTTGGCCGCGACAGAGGAAAATAGTATCTACTAATCCGCTTTAGGGGAACTAATTAAATGCGGATTAGTATTAACACTATAATGCTGACAGAGCGGGTTTGATTGAGGAGGATACCAGTGGAACAAATTATAGATATTCATGAAGAACGGGCTGTATTAGTTGGGGTAAGACTGCCTGATGATCATGACTGGCAATTGGAAGAATCCATGCAGGAATTAATTAGCCTTTCGGATACTGCCGGTGCCCGGGTGGTGGGAGAGTTTATTCAAAATCGACAACGACCGGATGCCGCTACCTTTATCGGTAAAGGTAAGGCAGAAGAATTAAAAGAGTATTGTGAGCAAGTTGAAGCTAATTTAGTGATCAGTGACCGTGAATTATCTCCAGCCCAGTCCAGAAATCTCGCAGATAAAATTGGCGTTAAGGTGATAGACAGAGCCCAACTAATCTTGGATATTTTTGCCGGGAGAGCGCAAACCAAGGAAGGCCGGTTACAGGTAGAACTGGCACAATTAAAATATATGCTACCGCGTCTTATTGGGCAGGGGACAAAGCTATCGAGATTAGGAGGAGGTATTGGTACCAGAGGACCTGGTGAAACGAAGTTAGAAACTGACAGACGGAGAATTCGGAAAAGGATCTCCGATTTGGAAGGGGAACTTAAGGAAGTGCAACGTCACCGGGCTTTACTAAGAAAGGACCGTAAAGATGAACCGTTTCCTTTGGTGAGCTTGGTGGGTTATACCAATGCTGGCAAAAGCACACTACTAAAGACCCTGACCGGGGCGGATGTCTTAGTAGAAGACAAACTTTTTGCCACCCTAGACCCCACTACTCGTCGGGTAGTACTGCCTAATAATGATACTGTTTTACTTACCGATACGGTTGGCTTTATTCAAAACCTACCACACCATTTGGTTGCAGCCTTCAGAGCAACCTTAGAAGAAGTTATCGAGGCGGATCTTTTGCTACATGTGGTGGATGCATCTCACCCCAACAGTGAAAGGCAAATTAAAGCAGTGCATGATGTACTACAACGCCTGGGAGCCTTAGAGAAACCAATGATTATGGTCTTTAACAAAATGGATAACGTCACAGATTTGCCTAGCCATTCTCCCGGTGTCAATATATCCGCCCTATCTGGCGAAGGGATCGATGAACTATTGCGAATGGTGGCAGATGTGTTAAAGCAGAGATACTCTTTGATTAAGGTAACGATTCCGTACGCTAAATCAAATCTTGTTTCACTGTTACATCAAAAGGGTAAAGTATTGCTCGAAAAATATCAGGAAGACGGCATTACACTTGAAGTAGAAATTAGTCGTGTTTGGGCAGACCGAATCGTAAGCCAGTTGTAATTATTTTGTATTTTGTATTTTTTTAATTGATTTCTTACGACAAGAGCTTGACCAGTGTCGAATGTTATGATAATATTAAAAACGTTCTCAGCGCTACTCCAGTATCCCCTAAAGGGAATAAAGTGAGGATGCGCAGCAAGAAAATTACTATTGCATAATGTTTCGCGCAGTGGTAAGATAACAAATGTCGCCGCTGAGCGGTGGCAACGAGCAAAACAAATTACCAAAACTTTTACTTGCAAGAAAGTGAAAGACATGGTAAGATAAAGC
>CAMKDG010000112.1 GCA_946411205.1 uncultured Desulfotomaculum sp. | reverse complement strand
ATATTTAAAAGTCTAGATAAAGGTTATTCTGTCGAACAAAAAGACCCACTTCCAGAAGAAACGAGTCGTTAGTACTACACATCTATGCCCACCATTTTCATTAACGCCAGGGCATTGGTGGTTTTTGATACCCCTTCTTTTAGGCGATAATCAAAAGTAATGGTTTGATCAATAATCTCATCGGTAAAGTGATAATTTTTAATTTGTGTTGGACATTCTTTTTCCAGCGCTCCCAACTCCAGGTCGTGGGTTGTGACAAAACCAATGACGTTCTGCTGAGCTAAGTTTTTAATCACCGTTCTGGCCCCGGTAATACGATCCCGGGAGTTGGTTCCTTTAAATATCTCATCCAGTAGGAAAATAAGGGGCTTCTCCCTACGAGCCGCCTCTATGACCAACTTAATTCGTTTTAGTTCCGCATAAAAGGAGGAGACGCTTTCCTCCAGGCTGTCTTGCACCCGCATACTGGTATAAACACTCATCTGGGAACAGCGCAGTTCGTTGGCACAGACCGGTGCCCCGGCGTAGGCCAATACCAGGTTGATACCCACCGTACGCAACAGCGTGCTCTTACCGGACATATTAGAGCCAGTAATAATATGAACGGTACCCGGTTGCCGTAGAGAAACCTCATTGCACACCCTGACAGATTGATGAATCAGTGGGTGTCCCAGGTTAACCGCCGAAAAGAACGGTTCTTCGTTCTTCACTTCAGGAAATGCCCAGTGAGGATGGTCATGAGCCAAGACAGCTAAGCTGGCAAGTGCTTCAAAATGGCCGATCACTCGAAACCACTGTTCCAAGGACATGCCGTATTGGGATTTCCACTTTTCCAAGGTTCTAATAGTATAGAGATCACAGAAAAACAAGGCATTAAAAAAATGGTACAATACAGAATAGCGTAGGTTAATTAATGCGGCAATTTGGGAGAGAGCTTTGACCTGCTGGGCTGCAGAATTTTTATTCTTTAAAAGTTTCCGCTGCAGTGTCACCAACAGCGGTGCCTGGAATTTCTGCCCTTCAATATGAGCCAACAACTGCGACAAACGTGTCAACTCTACCGCTGCCTTCTCAGTATCCTGAAAGATTTTGGCAATGAACGCTTGTCCTACAGTGACCAGCAGTACCTGCAGAATAAATAAACCAAGAGGCACATAGGTAGGTACCAGGCGAAAGGCCATCAGGATAACGAATAGCCAGGTAACAACAGGCAACAGGATCAGATAATTGGCTTTGTTCTGGAAGAAGTAAGCTTTCTCGCGGGCCCAAAGCCATAGCTTTTCCAGTTCCCCTTCTTTATACCGACTTCCCATCCCAATGGCCTGAAACTTCTGTCGCCAGTCCAACTGGGGAGCCAGTTCCCGCAGGGCACATTGTCGGGCACCAATGTCTTGATAATTGCTTTCTTCACTGAGCAACTTGGCCAACGCTTGTTCACCAGTCATCAAATTAGTAGCATTGATATACTGAAACAAGGATCCCTGACCAAAAATACTGAGATCTCCTGTAAAGGGATGCTCTGGAGCCATGAAACGTTCTCCGGTTTGAGAAAAATCAGTCCACTGGCCGGCTAACCGAAGTAACGCCTGTTGGTTAATACGAATAAGATTTTCTAAAAATATAATTTGTTTGCGAATTTTTTGGTGTTTGTTTACCAGTATCGTAAATAAAAGTACAATGGGTACAAGCAAAAAATAAAGTACATACACTTTCTGGAAGGTTCCATATAGGAACAAACCAAGGGCCAGTAAGGCTACCATACTGCGGTAAAAAACCAACGTACCATCTGTTTTTTGGACTCCTGTTAAGGCTGCTTGGTAATTCGTTTTGTTCTTTTGATAAATTTCCGCTATGGGTAGAGACTCGGTCATTGTACCACTCCTAAAACTCTTCTGTGGTTTATTTTACCACAAACCAGAGTTTCCCCCAAAAATAGATAATCAATGCTTACCTTCAATAATACTAACGCTAGGAGGTTCCCTTTGAAAAAATTCATCTACACAATTCCTTTGTTGATAGTGCTCATCATCTTCCTACTAACGGGAGACACCTCTACCCTATTAGAATTAGTACGTTCTCGGGATACCAATGAAATTGCCAACACCATTGCCAGTTATGGACCGGCTGCGATTCTGGTTAGCTTATTCTTGAATACTTTGATTAGTGTCTTAGGCGTACTGCCCTCCATTTTTCTAACTATGGCTAATACGTTGGTCTTTGGCCTATATGGTGGCTTTTTGGTTTCCTATGCCGGGGAACTGCTGGGGGCTGTCATCACCTTTCTACTTTATCGCTGGGGAATCACATCCCTTGTCAAAATTCCTACAGAGCAATGGAAATTATTCCAAAATATCGGTAGATTGCCGGCTAAAAAACAAATCTACTTCTTGGCAGTGATTCGTCTAGCCCCCTTTGTCCCCTCTGGCGTTATCAATTTGCTAGCTGCCTTGGCAGGTATCCCGCTGCTGAATTTTACTATCGCGACAGCCATTGGCAAATTCCCCGCCTTAATCCTGGAAACTTTCTTTAGTTATAATCTACTAAAGATTAGCCAGAATTACCTCAACCTTGGTATCAGCATTTTGATAGCCTTGTTACTATACTGGGGTGTTAAAAAGGAATATTCTCGAATAAAAGAAAATCTAAAATAATTTCACTTTTTCCTGGTAACTATCCAGCAGCCTCAGGATTTCCCGTTCTGTGGCTGATTTTATTTCCTCTTCATTGTAGGGACCGTTATAATAAGAATTCCCATTATATTGCACTTGTTTTAATACACTATGGTAGGATTTAGCATCTTTTTTTATGGCTTCATTCCCCATGCTGTAACCGGAAACAAGGTTTACGTTTAAAAGATTGCTTGCTACCAGTATTTTTATAGCAAAACGCGCAGGAATCGGAAATTGATAGGTACTATTTGACGCAAAGTTCAAGATACAACAACTGGACGTCCACATTAAGGGGCATATCTCACCTGTTTTTTCATCAACAGCATGGGTTAATTCAGTTTCTGCATTGGGAAAATACTGTACCACCGTATTAAAAATCTGGTTGATCAGGTTTTTGGTTTGCATGACGAGCGCAAATTGGTGTCGATATTGTCTTCTCGGTACATCCAAGGAATGTTCGTATGCTTCGATTTGTTTTCTCGCCTCGCGGGTTCGTTCTAAGAGAGCCTCCTTAAAATCCACATGCAGCAACTCCTTTTTATTATTGATAACTAAAAACCCGTCCTACCAAAAAGGCACGGACGGGTAAAACACATCATAACGGCACCCTCACTCTCAGGCAGCAGCCCTTGACTTCAGGAAACCCAAACGCATTGTCCAAACCCTTCAAGCAAAGGTAACCCCCAGCAAGTTAGGCCTTTAGTTTTATTATAGTTAATTAATGCCAATTGTACAGCGTTCCTTCAAAATTTTTCTGGAAATGATTTGGATAGAATGTTTGGAAGTGCAGAAAATATAAAAGAATTTAAGAAAAATATTGGATAAAATTACGTTGCTTTTTCGGAGGTATTTCCATGAACCAATCTATGGTTAAGATAAAATACTCCCCCTGCGTTGCCTTGCTCTGGTCCGCCATGATGCCCGGTTTCGGCCATCTCTATAATAAGGATTATTGGCTGGCCGTAGCCTTCTTTATTATTGAAGTAGGTTTTAATTTTTCTGCCAATGTCAATGATGCCATCACCCAAGCCTTCAACCCTTCCTATTATAAAGGGTCTGACCTACATTTGGATATGAGTTGGGCTTTATTTTATCCCGGAATGTATGCCTTTTCCATGTGGCATGCCTACAATCGGGCGGTAGAAAAAAATGTTCTGCTAAAAGAACCTCAGGAACCGCTTACACCTAAGCTAACCGGATGCTTTATTGGCCTGGCCATAGGTATGCAACTTGGCCTCATTTGGCCGCTTTACCATACTCTCCTACTCACCAGTCTTGGCTACGGTCTGGCAGGAGCAACAGTAGGAACCCTACTAGAGAAAGTAATCCTCTCAAAGGTACATCTCTCTTGACCGTGTTCTTGACTTCTTAACCTACGCTTTTCAGCGACCGTGTAAACTCCTCGGAAACACCTAAAGCATACATCATTAGGCCTGCTAAAACGGCTAATAACAACAGATAAGAAAGCCCTATCAGCAAACGAAATCCCGGCTCAACCTCCAGGTATTGAGCGGTTTGCTGCTTATTTCTAAACATCTGAACGATCTCCATAACACCATAGAATAACACTAACAATAGTATATAAGCTTGTAATTTCCAGATAAGAATAATGGTTAATACCATACCTACTATCCAGAACAACGGTGATAACGCTTTGGTGATCCGGCCACCATCTAGCGGACCAAAGGGTAGCAAGTTAAACAGATTGAGAAAAGCACTGACATAAGCCAGCCCTGCCCAATAGGACGAATCCGTTGAAAGATATAAAGCTAAACATACCATCGTTGCCAACGCTCCCGCCGCAGGCCCACCAATGGCAGTGATGGCTTCCTCCCTTACGCTCTTTGGCATTTCCTTCATGCCAATAAACGCACCCAAGAAGGGGATAAACATAGGGGCTGTAACATCCAGCCCAATCCTTTTACTGGTTATATAATGCCCCATCTCATGGACAAAGAGCACCAAAACAAAACCAACGGCAAATAACCAGCCGTAAAATTGAGCATAAATCACTACCGTTAAAAACATACTGATGATGGTTCCGACAAACTTGGAGGCCTTTAGCCCTGTTAAAAGAAGCTTTCCCAGGACCGTCAGCTTACTAAATTTTAAAAAGAACGCCAGGATGGCACCAATCACACCCAGTTTTGAGAGAATACTTTTTTCCTCGGGTTTCTCTCCTAGTGGCTGTTCTTCAACATAAGCATCTTGTTCACATAGATTCTTCTGTTCATTATTTGTCATATGTTCCCTTGAACTCTCCAACTCTTTTTACTACGTATATGATATAACATCCCCTAGGGCAAAGGAAGACCTTAATCCTCATTGTAAGAGGCGTATCAAAAAAGCGTTTCCGTCAAGTCAACAATTGTTAGAAAACGCAGCTTGCCCTTAGATATACCGATTTATCTTCTGGTATGTCAACAAAAAACCGCAGTCTCCTAAAAAGGCTGCGGCCAATTTTATCTATTACGATCCGGATGAATCCACCGGAGTATTTCCTATATAAATTACTCCATCACTTTTTGTTTAATGGTCACTTCCACTCGACGGTTATTAGCTCGCCCCTCTGCGGTGGCATTGTCAGCAATGGGCCGATATTCCCCATAACCTACGGCCACTAGTCTTCGGGGATCTAACGCTGGGTTTTCTAAGAGGATTTTCATACAGTTAATCGCCCGCTTGGAACTGAGATCCCAGTTAGATTCAAATTCCCTATTATTAATGGGCTGGTTATCTGTATGACCGGACACTAAAACTTCATATTTGGGATATTGCTGTAGAATATCTCCCATTGCCCCAATTAGACTTCGAGATTGCGGCTTTACTACGGCACTGCCAGAATCAAACAGCGCCCGATCCCGAATGGTTAGTGTCAGGGCATTGTTAGTTATTTTGGTTTCAATTTCAGCATTCATATGGTTTTCTTGAATATAGTTGTCCATTTGTTTTTTTAATTGCTGTAGTTCTACAATGGTATCTTTGCTCATTTGAGCCTTATCGATTAATTGGTCAGACATAGACTTAGAATCCATAATGCCAGCCCCACTGTTTAATGCCGCATTCAAGGACTCTTTCACGGCATTAAACTTCTGAGTATCAATGGTACTGGAAGCAAACAACACAATAAACAAGGCCAGTAAAAGAGTCAATATATCAGCGTAAGGAACCAGCCAGCTTTCATCCATGTGTTCCTCATGCTGCTCCCTGCGCTTCTTGGACATTCTTTTCCTCCCTCTCAGATCTCCGTTCGGACACAGGCAGGTAGACCAACAGCATTTGTTCAATGGCGAGAGGGGAATTGCCGGCTTGAATGGCTAAAACCCCTTCCATAATCATCTGCTTAATTTCAATTTCTCTCCTGGAGATACGCTTTAGTTTGTTCGCAATAGGGTGCCACAAAACATAACCGGTGAAGATGCCCAACAGCGTGGCCACAAAGGCCGCTGCAATAGAATGACCTAATTTTTCAATATCAGATAAATTGCCTAAAGCTGCAATAAGACCTACTACTGCCCCCAAAACCCCTAGGGTAGGAGCATACGTGCCAGCTTGGCTGAAGATGAGCGCCCCGGAACGGTGTCGTTCTTCGGTGGCATAAATTTCCTCCTCCAGCAGGGACCTCACATATTCCGAATCCCCACCATCAATCACCAATTGCATACCATTTCTAATAAAAAGATCTTCAATACTTTCTAACTGACTTTCCAAAGACAGCAAGCCTTCCCGGCGGGCAGTGGTAGCCAACGCCACAAAGGTATAAACAATCTCCTTTTTGGGTGTAATTTTGGGCCCTTGGAAGATTAGCTTAAAAAGTTTGGGAATTCTTTTCAATTCCTCCATTGGAAAGGCATTACAAATAGCGGCCGTCGTACCAACGAAAATAATCATCATGGCAGCGGGGTTCCAAAGAGCCGTAAGGCTGGCCCCTTTTAATACCATACCTACACCAACGGCTAAAAAACCAAGTACCAGGCCAATAATGGTCGATTTCTCCATTTTTTATCTTCACCTCAATATATATTACTACCAAAGACCTTATCTCCTAGAGTACCAGAATTCCGTTATGTTTTGGTGTTTATTTCTTCACAAACTGATAAAACTTGGCTAATAACCAATTTGTAACTCAACCCTTTCATGACACTATTCATCGGCATTATCCATTATTATTGACTCGTTAGTCCATATAAAAAACATAACTATGTCCATCGAGGAAAGAGCCCAATGGCTCTAAGGCCTTATGATCAATTTCCTCTGAAGGGAGTTTGAAAAGAGTCTCTAAACGCAACCCTTTAACTTCCAAGGGCAAACGATACTAACTACCCTCCCATTTCTGACAGATCATTCAACTCTTGTCCTATTTTATCAGATAATGACAGTAAATACCTCATATTTTTCAATACTAAAAATAAGAATCAAGAGCCAGGATAGAAATCCTATCCTGGCTCCTTAGACTAGCCCATTTTAAATTGTGCAACCAGGGAACTCAGTTCGTTAGACATGGCAGACAAACTCTGGGCGGAAGCAGTAACTTCTTCCATCGTAGCGGTTTGCTCCTCGGTGGAAGCTGCTACATTCTCTACTCCTGAGGACATCTGCTGGCAGGCAGAGGCTACATCCTGAATTTGTCCGGTTAAGCTCTGCACTGCCCCGTTAATCTCTTTAAACTTTGCTTCCAATTCCCTAAACGCCTGATCAATTTCCTGTACCAAGCCCTCAGCGGCATTTATTTCGGCCACTGCCTTCCCGGTTTCCCCCTGTATCCCTTCGATAATGTTTCTAATTTCTTTGGCCGAGGTACCGGATTGTTCTGCCAACCTGCGAACCTCGTCTGCTACAACAGCAAAGCCCTTGCCATGCTCACCAGCCCGAGCTGCTTCAATGGCGGCATTGAGAGCCAACAGGTTGGTTTGGTCAGCGATTTGGGTAATCATTTCTACGATATGTGAAATCTCTTGGGATTTTACACTGAGAGTATCCACAATTCCAGCTACCTCAGCAGACACCTGCATATTTCTCTGAAACTGTTCATCTACCTGTCCAAGCTTGACCATACCCTCATTGGCATGACTATCGGTGGCTTCTGCATTATAAGCAATTTGCTGTAGGTTATTATTGATTTGTTCTACACTGCCAGAGATTTCGTTCATGGTAGATGCAGTTTCTATGGCAGCAGCAGAAGTCTGCTCCGTTTGTTCCCGTAAACCATCGGCCATATCATCCAATTTCTGGGAGGATCGACTTACTTTATTGAGTGCATTGATCATATTGACACGCATTTGGTTCATAGCATAAGCCAGTTCTCCAATTTCATCCCCACTGTAAACCTTAACCTCCAGGCTAAAATCGCCGGTAGCCATGCGGTTGGCTTCTTTAGCCAACTGTTGAACTGGCCGGGTAATTTTTCTAGACATCAAAAAGGCCAAGGAAACGGCAATTAGGACAGCGACACCGCTGATCAAGAGGTTAATCACGATAACTTTCTGACTTCTCTGTTGCACGGCATTGTATTCCTTGGTAAGAATTTGTTTTTCTTCTTCAGCAAAACTATGCGTAATCGTTTGGATTTGCTTGGTATAGGGTAAGACTTTCTCTACCGTAGCATTAATTTGGGCATCTGCCCTTTCCTGCTCCTCTACGTTCCTGCTTTCCCAGGCTTGGTTATAAGCTCCCACATGAGGAAAATACTCCGTTTCAATGAGCTTATGGTATCCTTCGGTGGCCTTTATCAGGGTTTCCACCTTGGTTCTTTGTTCCTGAGAGGTGACACTTTGCAAAAGAACCTTTTCCTCTGCCAGCATCTCTTGAATAGTCTCAAAGTAGCCCTGTTTAAATTCCATCTTACCATAGGCATAATAGCCCCGCATATTGGCAACAGCCCCCAAGAAGTGGGCTTCAATTTCCCGATTAATGGTAACCCGCTGGTTGGTTGCTTTCACCAGTTCGATATTTTGTTCATTCGCTCTTGAAGAAATTACTGAATAAAATCCACTGACCACCAACATTAGTAGAATAATCCCAAAACAAAGAGTTACTTTGGTGCCCAGTTTTAAATTGCTGATCTGTACCTGCAAAATACTTCCCCCTTACCAAAAACCATTACCCCTATCCTTAAAGTAATGGTACCCCTGTTTATCCCTTCAATTGCTAATATAGACACTCAATACCTCACCGTCCACTCGGGGGGTAACCTGATATCCCAAAGCCTGACTGACAAAACGCAGGGGAACTAGGGTTCGTTTTTTTGTGATTTTGCTCGGTGCATCTAAGGCTACTTGCTGCCCATTGATAAAAGCCTTGTTCTCACCAACAGGTAATCGGAGTAAAATTTGACCTTTTCTGCCATATACTGAATTGGTACTTGCATCAAACCATACCAGAGCTCCCAGGGCTTCAAAGGTTTTACGGAAAGGTACCATTGTCCTATTTGTAGAATTGTCTAAAACCGGTGGTACATCATAATTGATTTTCAAACCATTGCAATACACAGTAACCGCTGTCTCTTCTCCCGTGATAATATCAATGATATTCTTCATCTCGTCAGCTTGAATAAAGGTTTGTGTGGATTTGGCCGATTGCTCCAGCTGTTCAGATTGTTCAGCAGCATCTTGATAAAGGCTTAGATAATTGAATATAATTTCTACCGCCTCTGGTTTCATGTCCTGCTTAAGGGTTAGATCCTCCAATACTGCAGTTGTAAGAGACCAAATATCACTCCACGACTCCTGACCCCTAGCAATAGCCAGTGTCATCGATACGGTAAAACTATCAGGCTTTTTGTTTAAAGCAGCCTCTAAGTAAGGAATGGCCTTTTGGGGAGTCATATAATGATCTAACAGGGTTAAATACCCTAGGCAATATAGCTCCTCACCGCTAAGTGTATTCATATCTAGTTCTTGAACAAATTTATTATAGACATACTTGGCATAGGTATCCGCATAATTTTTCTCAGACCATTCCATTTGGTTATAGAGGGCGTTAATAACCGCTGCTTTAATAGTCAAAGGGTTGTCAGAGTCTTTAAGGTACTCGGCAATCTCCTTTGTCATTTGGCCGGCATCTTTTGCCCTCTCCACAATTGGCTGGTCAAGATAAGCGTTTGAAAAAGGAGTCGATGTTACGGGCGAATCCGCATAAGCTAAAGATGGCACGATAAGTAAACATAAAAACATCAGAAATAGTCTGGCGAATGATCTCACAAAAAAAACCTCCCAAGCAAATATTAAACAGAGCGTCTATAGAGAATTCGCCAGCAAACATTTTTTTCCTCTTTTAAATAACTCTACCAACGACTTGATAATGATGCAGGAAAATGATATAAAATGGCTAATCTCTTCTTAAGCATATTGGCATTATCAACATTTAAATGCCTACTGATAAACAAGCCGAAATTCCCTGCGAAGGAGTGGTCTGATGTTACGTAAAGTAAGAGATCCCTTTAGTGGCTTGAGTCATTTAGCTGGTGCTCTTTTATCCATCCTGGGTTTGGTATTATTAATTTACCACGCTGTCTCCCACGGCAAAACCTGGCATGTGATCTCCTTTTCCATTTTCGGTGCCAGTCTGTTTCTACTCTACACAGCCAGCGCCCTATATCACTTGCTGCCCTTATCGCCCAAAGGGGTATTGCTTTTGCGACGCATCGACCATATGATGATTTTTATATTAATTGCCGGTACCTATACACCGGTATGTTTAATTCCCCTGCGTGGTGGTTGGGGTTATTCCCTGCTGGTGGGAGTCTGGCTGTTAGCCATCATTGGAGTACTCTTGAAAATCTTTTGGCTGGAGGCTCCCCGTTGGTTTTCCACTCTACTCTATATCGTGATGGGCTGGCTAATCGTTATTGCTTTTTGGCCACTAACCCAATCTTTAGCCACCGGGGGTGTGGTCTGGATGGTTTTAGGTGGAGTATTTTATACCATCGGGGCAATTTTTTACGGCACCAAATGGCCCCCCAATCTTATTCCTGGTTGGTTTGGCTTCCATGAAGTTTTCCACCTCTTTGTGCTGGCTGGCAGCTTTAGTCATTTTTGGCTGATGATGAAGTATATCATGTATATTTAGTGGCCCTTAGGCAGCCAGAAAAATATAAACTTAAACATTCGTAATCGACTTAGTTTTTGTTTACTTTTTGAAAGTGCCAATAAAAAACACTCCACCGAAGTGGAGTGTTTTAATTTTTTACCAGTTGTTACGGGGTCTGAAGCAGTCTCTGCAGTAGATGGGCTTATCACCACGAGGCTGGAAAGGAACTTGAGTTTCTCTACCACATGCAGAACAAGTAGCAGGATACATTTGACGTTCCTGACGATCGTAACCGCCACCGCCGCCACGACCACCTCTGTTTTGAGCTTTACGAGCTGCACGGCATTCGGGGCAACGTCCAGGTTCGTTGGTAAAACCTTTTTCAGCGTAGAATTCCTGCTCGGAAGCAGTAAATTGGAAATCCGCACCACAATCTTTGCAATTTAAAGTCTTGTCTTGATACATAATTAAAAAACCTCCTCTGGTTTTGGTGGCCCGTGCTAAGGGGATTACAGTTTGAATTCCCCCAACCGTGATAACAGAGAGGTTTTTACCGTATATCCAACTTTATGCGAGCTTACACGTATTATAACTCAAAGTGACTCAATATACAAGTCTAAAAATACAGTTACCTAATTTTAAGAAAACAATAGAACTCTAAAAACTAACTCCTTATAGATAATCCCGGGCATTCATAGAATCATTATGGTTTTGTAATCAGAACATTTTTTCAGGTTGCTGCTTTAGCCCGACTAGCAGTTAATCCTCTTTCATAAAAACAAAAAACTCTACCTTTTGGCAGAGTTATAATCTTGGTTGCGGGAGAGGGACTTGAACCCTCGACCTTCGGGTTATGAGCCCGACGAGCTACCAACTGCTCTATCCCGCGACAACTATTAGAGTATAACATTATATTATGATACTTGTCAAACATTAAAAAACTTTATTTCAAAAGTACTCTAAAATTTCTCCATGGCTTTCTCTACGATGTCCCGATTGGTTAGCAATCTCATTAGTTTAGGACCGTTCTTTTCCACTCTGAGTTGATCATATATTTTTTGAAGCATTTCCTCCAGATCATCTAAGGTCATTAATGGAAGAATTTCCTCTAACTCAGCAGCTTCGATATCCGGTGGTAGCATAGGATTCACTTCCTCCCTTATTCTACCTTAACCTATGCACCCTATCAACCAAAGGTTACCATAAATCGAAGTAAAGATATTATCTGGGTGAGATCAATAATTGCCTAGTCTATACCAAAATTTAAGGAAGAAGAAGCTTGCGCTGCAGGC
>CAMKDG010000111.1 GCA_946411205.1 uncultured Desulfotomaculum sp. | reverse complement strand
GACAGGTAGTCGTTCAGAAACCAACTGGCCAGGCTGACTCTTCTGCACCTCAGGACACAACTCATTGACCATTGCGAGATAATTCGAAGTTTTGGTACCAGTAATCATCACCAGCGTGGTACTATCCGACTGTTTCAACAGATACTCCAATTCAAAACTCTTATAATTGGTATTGACGGTTACTAACACTGCCCCCATCTTACCGGTAGCAAATTGTAAGCTCACCCACTCCGGAACATTGGTAGCCCAAATGGCAATGTGTTCACCCTTTTGAATCCCTAAAGCCATTAGGCCCTTGGCCACCTGCCGACAATACTGGTTAAACTCCCGATAACTATAGCGCAACCCCCGATCGGCATAAACTAAGGCATCATTTTTCGGATGTTCTGCAGCAACCCTGTCAAGTAGCCCGCCCACCGTGATAACGTCTAAATTCTGCATAATCAACCCTCCGTTATGTTTTAAGAAGATTCTGGATTAGAAAAATAGCAAATTATACCTCCTGCAGAATAAACCCGAAAAGGAGGCTAAAAATATATAAACCTCTCGTCCCCAAAAGGGACGAGAGGTTTCTCCCGCGGTACCACCCAAATTGATAAGTAATCTTATCCTCTTGCAAGCTATAACGGGCAAGCCCGGTCTGAAGTACTTTTTTCCCTCAGACAACTCCGGGGCGAGCTTCAGTAATTTGACCCACCGCCTTGCACCAACCGACGGCTCTCTGCAGGGTTACACCACTTACTACTCCCCATCAAGATTTTTGCCTTGTGTTTTAGTGGTAATTATACCACACTAACTAGCTATGTCAACGGAATATTTCTAAACTTAAACTCCAGCAGATAATTCCACCACATTGGCATCGCCCCACAGACGTTCCAGGTTATAGAACTCCCGCTCCAACTGCTGGAAGATATGAATAACCACATCACCATAATCAATCAAGATCCAACTTCCTTCACGAAAGCCTTCAACACGCAGCGGCTTCACTCCTGCTTCCTCTAACTGATCCTTGATATGATTGGCCACTGCCTGCACCTGGGTATTAGAACGACCGGTGCAAATTAGAAAATAGTCACAAATAATCGAAAGATGACTAATATCCAATACTGTTATGTCGGTTGCTTTCTTTTCATCTGCTGCCTGATGGGCTAAATCAACAATCTTCTTGGGACTAAGTGCCAAATGAACCCCTCCTTAATTTCTTAGAAAAACTCAGCTTGTATGCCTGCCCCTGACCGATCGGATACCCTAGGGCCTTTAGCTGGCGACAAAAGCTTAGTTTGCCATTATGTATGCTATATTTTATTATATCCTATTCCTCTATTTTCTAAAGGAATGTTGTCCAAAAGTTATTGGCGATAATCTCCCCGAGCCACTAAAATAGCATTGCGAGCTTTGACACTGGTGGGATGCAGCAAGCAGCCAATTTTTAAAGCATAACGAATACTTTCATTAAAACAGCTAAGTAAGGCCTCTTCCAGACTACTTTCGGCCTGTCGGCGAATTTCCACCACCGAACTATGACGGCGGTTGGGTTCAATTTTATCCGCCACAAAGAGGATCTTATCCAATTGACTCATGTATTCCGAGCCAACGGTGTGTCGGGCAATGGCATTTAGGATGGCCGCATCCTGAATACCAAATTCCTCTCTGGCCATCACCGCGGCGACAGGTCCGTGCAGCAAAAGTGGCATAGCAAAACCAAATTCACTGACAGCCAGGTTGGCCTGTTTAGCCCGCTTGAGCAATTCATGGTCATCAAAATCCCGGGCAATGTCATGTAATAAGCCAGCTATTCTGGCTTTGTCGGGGTCTTCATGATATTGACGGGCTAATTTTTCCGCAGTATCTGCCACTCCGATGGCATGGGTAAGTCGTTTCTCCGGTAAGGTTGTTTTTAATTTGATGATAATCATCTCATCATTTAACACAGCTTCTCCAACCCCCAATACTATCTTGTCAAAACATGATCTGTTGTTTAAGAGAAAAAACCTCCAATCCCAGGGGATGGAGGCCAGACTTCTCTAAACCTGTCCTTCTTCGCGACTTTTTGCTTCATTCACGGTAATAGCTCTGCCCCCAAAATCAGTACCATTCAATGCTGTAATCATTTTCTCAGCATCGGCATCATTTACCTCAACGAAACCAAAGCCTCGAGAACGACCGGTTTCACGGTCGGTAATAACTCGGCTGCTTAAAACCTCACCATGTTGGGCAAAGGCATTTTGTAAATCTTCTGCTTTGGTAGACCAGGGTAGGTTACCTACATATAAAGTTGCCAATGATGTCACCTCTTTCAAATGGTTCTAATATCCTCTACGTGAATGTATTATTTACAGAAGCCTCGGACTAAATGCAATTATTAAGCACAAAGATATTTCCAAATTAGGTAAGATAATTTTAAGTTTGGTATATTTTGGTCTTTACGATATATTCCTCTACTGATTCCGGCAACAAATATTTAATGCTTTTATTTTCTCTCACGCGTTTGCGGATGTTGCTGGAGGAAATGGACAAAGCAGGTACCTCTAACGGTACAATATTCTTCAATACTTCCTTTGGTAAAAGCTTTAGTATATCAGCCAATTGGTGCAAATCGTAACCCGGGCGGGTAGCGGCTATGAAGGTACACAACCCCAGTAACGTATCTGCCTCTTTCCAACTAAGAATCTCCAACACGGCATCTGCACCCGTTATAAAATAAATTCTTTTTACACCGTACATGCGTTTAATTTCTTTCACCGTATCAACGGTATAAGACAAACCCTGCCGCTCTACCTCCAGGGTGGAGACATCAAAATAGGGATTACTGGCAGTGGCCAATTTCGTCATTTGAACCCGGTGTTCGGGCTCAGAAATAATCTTACCCGCTTTGTGCGGTGGCCTGGCTGCTGGAATAAAAAGCACCTTAGGTAGAGCAAATTGCTGTCGTACTTCCTCAGCCACCACCAAGTGGCCATAATGTATGGGGTCAAAGGTCCCGCCCATCAGACAAATCTCTTGCATGGATAATTTTCCCTTCGCCTATTATACCGCCATTTTATAAATTGTTCTATCAAAAAGCAACAATTTTCTTACTAACTACAATTATCATGAGCTGGCATGGCTATTACTATTCAGGCTGGCAACGGCATCAACAATTTTATCATAGGTTCTCTCTAAAGCTTCTGAGATTACTCTGGTATCCCCAAGCACTGCCATAAAATTGGCATCTCCGTCCCACCGAGGAACAATATGAACATGCAAGTGCCCGGGAATGCCTGCCCCAGCTACCTTGCCCAAATTGATACCGATGTTGAAACCGTGAGGATTACCAAAAGCTCTCCGCAAAGCTTGGACCATGAACTGAGTCATCTTATTTAGTTCTAGTAATTCTTCATCAGTTAACTCTGTGATATCTCCTACGTGCCGTTTCGGTGCGACTAACAGGTGTCCATTATTATAAGGATACAGATTCATAATAACGAAGGTTTTGTCTCCCCGATACACCACCAGGTTTTCCTTATCTTGCTCGGCAGTAAGCTTCTCACAGAAGATACAGCCTACCTGTGGTTTGCCAATATAGACGGAACGCCAGGGTGCCCATAAATTTTCCATAAAAGAATCAGCCTCCAGCTTTAGAATAAAAAGAACTTCTGCTTATTTTACAAGTTTCCTGCTAAATCGCCCAGGATGATTCGTATTAACCATTCTAAAAAGTGGGAATCTTAGAGAAGGACATTAGATGAAAGGATCGACAACCCATGACCTACCTACTCTTACTTGCCAGTTTAGGCATTATTCTCTTGAGTGCGGAAGTGTTTACCAACGGCGTTGAATGGTTGGGGAAAAAATTAAACCTTTCCGAAGGTGCGGTGGGCAGCGTGCTAGCGGCGGTAGGAACAGCCCTGCCAGAAACCATGATTCCGGTAATTGCCATTTTATTTGGCACCGGCGACATGGCCGATGAGGTGGGCATCGGAGCCATTCTGGGTGCTCCCTTTATGCTGTCCACCCTGGCTTTGGCCGTTACCGGTATTGCCGCGATGACTTGTAAGGTAAAAGGACAACCCCGTGAGACCATGTTTATTGACCGGGAAGTAATGACTCGGGATCTTAAATTCTTTTTACTGGTATATAGTATCGCGGTGCTGGCCGGCATCTTTGGCGACGGCTTTAAGCCCCTGGTGGCTATCTTTTTAGTGTTAGCCTACGTATATTATGTATATAAAACGCTTGGCTGTGAAGGGGGGAAATGTGAAAACCTCCCTCCCCTTTATTTAGCCAAAAAACACCCTGATCCTGCCTTACCCATGGTATCCCTACAGGTGATTTTGGCTCTGGTGGGAATCGTTATGGGGGCCCATTTATTTGTCAAGGAAGTAGAAAACTTAGCGAATATGTGGGGCATCCCAGCCTTTATTTTATCATTGATTATTGCTCCCATTGCTACCGAATTGCCGGAGAAGTTTAACAGTGTTATTTGGGTGCGTCAAGGTAAAGATACGTTGGCTCTGGGGAATATCACCGGAGCCATGGTGTTCCAGAGTTCAATCATCCCTGCTCTGGGCATTATCCTGACACCTTGGAAATTATCTCAATTGGGCATTATTTGCGCCATCCTCGCACTCACTGCCGCAGGTACGGTGTATTTCCTGTTAAAGACGCGGGGTGAAATAAGGCCTCAAACATTGATTTTTAATAGTGTTTTTTATGTGATTTTTGTAGGTGCAGTGATCATGTTGTATTAGAAGAACTGACCGGTATCCTTTTGAGTCCTATTAGAAAAGACTTGGCTTGGGCCAAGTCTTTAGATGCCGGCGGCAGCCTTAGTTTTTCTTTCTGAAAGTAAAAAAACGTCTGAGTTTATGGCTCAGACGTTTTTTAGTAGCCTTATTGCTTGGTAACCAGCTTCAGCTCAGCGGGAAGACTGGCTTCTACTTTTTCACCCTTCTTCACTTTTTCAGCAGTTTGTACACCAATTTCACCGATTAGTTTAGGCTGCTGGGCCACCGTAGCAGCCATGGTGCCATCGTTAACGGCTTTAACAGCATCAGCGCCGCCATCAAAGCCCACCACCATAACATTCTCTCTCTTGGAAGCTTTCAGAGCTTGGATAGCCCCTAAGGCCATTTCGTCGTTATGGGCAAAAACAGCTTGTATTTGGGGCTGACTTTGCAGAATATTTTCCATCACAGTCAGTCCTTTGGAGCGATCAAAGTCTGCGGGTTGCTTGGCCACAACCTTGACAGCCTGTTGCGCATCCATGACATCGTGGAAACCCTTGCCACGATCCCGAGCTGCCGAGGTACCGGCAATACCTTCTAATTCAACTACGTTACCTTGATTATTTAATTGCTTTAAGATATATTCAGCAGCCATTTTACCACCGGCTACGTTATCGGAAGCAATGTGGGAAATCGTAGTACCACCATTTACACTACGGTCCAGAGTAATGACAGGAATGTTGGCAGTGTTGGCATCCTTTACGGCGGTAACCAAACCATCGCTATCGGTGGGGTTTAACAAAATAACGTCTACCTTTTGCTGAATGAGGTTTTCCACCTGGGAAACCTGCTTAGAAGCGTCATCCTGGGCATCTACAACCACCAGTTTGGCGCCCATTTTATCCGCTGCTGCCTGGGCACCGTCTTTCATATCAACAAAGAAGGGATTGTTAAGTGTGGAAACGGCCAACCCAATGGTCAGCTGTGTTTTCTCCTGATTTTCTGCCTTGGGAGTTTCTTTGGCTTCTTCTTTTTTACCAGCACAACCAGCTACTACAGCCACTACAAATACAAGACTCACCAATAAGATTGCCAATTTACGAAGCTTTTTCATTGTTTCTCCTCCTTAAGATTAGTTACTTGAAAATATTTTTCCACGGTTCGACGACTCTTCTATCACCCCCCGGCAGCATTGCGGCGATCTATTAATACAGCAATTAGGATAATGAGTCCCTTAACAGCCTGTTGGTAAAAGGATGATACGTTCAGCAGATTTAAACCATTATCAATAATGCCGATAATGAGGGCACCAATCAGGGTTCCCGTAACACCGCCCTGACCGCCGGTTAAGCGAGTACCGCCAATAACTACTGCGGCAATGGCATCCAGTTCGTAACCCGCACCTGCGGTGGGTTGAGCCGATAATAACCTGGAGGTTAAAATCGCCCCGGCGAGACCGGACAATAAACCACTAACAGAGTACACCATAATTTTGTAACGAGTGGTCTTAACTCCACTGAGGATGGTTGCTTCTTCATTCCCCCCCAGAGCAAAGATTCTTCTTCCCACAGTCATATTGGTTAAGACAAACCAGGCTAGCAGCACCACCACGAAGGTGATAATTACCGGTGTAGGGATGGGCCCAATATAGCCACCCCCTAACGTATTAAATCCTTCAGCCACTGCCCGAATGGGTCTGCCCTCGGTATAGACCAGGGTCGCCCCTCGAAAGAGGGTCATGGTGGCTAGGGTGGCAATAAAGGGTGCCACACGACCGTAGGCCACAATGGTACCGTTTAAGGTTCCTGCCAGCAAACCAACCAAGCAGGAAAAAAGTACTGCCAAAACAGGGTCATAGCCCAGCCCCAAAAGACCTGCCCCCAGGGCGCCGGACAGAGCCAGGATGGCCCCCACGGAAAGGTCAATCCCTCCGGTTAAGATCACAAAGGTTAACCCCACACCTAATAAAGTATTAATGGATACCTGCCTGGCAACATTTAATAGGTTGGATAGGGTAAAGAAGCGGTCAGTCAAGAAGGATAGCACAACAATGATCATCAATAGGCCAATGAATGGACCTAAATTGTAGCGTTGGATTATAGTCCTTGGGCTTCCCATTGGACACCTCCTGTGGCACAATGCATAAACGCTTCTTCCGTAATATCCTTACGAGTAAAGTGACCCGTTATCTTCCCCTCATACATCACGTAGATACGGTCGCTCATTCCGATGAGTTCCTGCAAATCGGAGGAAATCAAGATAATTCCCAAGCCTTCCGAAGTAAGTCGGTTCATAAGTTCATAAATCTCTACCTTGGCCCCGACATCTACCCCCCGGGTAGGTTCATCTAAAAGTAATATTCTCGGATTGGTCTCCAGCCATTTGCCAAAAACAACCTTTTGTTGGTTCCCACCACTCAGGCTTTTAACGAGTTGGCTCGGCCCCAATGTTTTAATTCTTAATAATTGAATGTACTTGCGGGTCATCTCGGATTCTCTGGTTCGCTCAATGACACCTAGGATAGCTCGTTTATGCAAGGTAGGTAGAGCTAAATTGACTTGAACACTAAAGGGCAGGAGGAGTCCCTGGTCCTTTCTGTCTTCGGTAACCATCGCCAGGCCGTGATTGATAGCTTCCTGAGGATGATGGAATCTGCCGCTAAAGTTTGCCGCTCCGGAGCCGGTTACTTTCAGCCTCCCCTGCACCGGGTCCAGACCAAATATGGCTCTGGCTAGCTCCGTTCGTCCGGCACCCATTAACCCCCCCAGGCCAACCACTTCCCCCGCTCTCAATTCAAGGCTTACATCTACCAGTGCCCGATTGGAGAAATTCTCCACCTGCAAGATGATTTCAGCGGGCTGATGATTTACTTTGGGAAACCGCTCCGTAACTTCCCGCCCCACCATTAAGGCCACCAATTCATCAATATTGGTCTCTGGTATTTTAAGTGTGTCAATATACCGGCCATCACGTAACACCGTCACCCGATGACAAATTTGAAAAAGTTCTTCCATCCGGTGCGAGATATAAATAATAGAGACCCCCTGTTTTATCAGGGATTGCATAATCTCAAATAATTTTTCCTTTTCCTTTTCTGTCAAAGCGGCAGTGGGTTCATCCATAATTAATAATTTCGCCTTTTTCGATAAGGCTTTAGCAATCTCCACTAATTGTTTTTCACCAACACTAAGTTGCGCTATCGGTGTTTTAGGATGTACCTTTAACCCTACCTGATTCATATAAGTACGAGAAGCCTCTACCAGACTGGACCAATCAACAACCCCCCATCTGGTAAAGGGTTTTTCACTACCCAAAAAGATATTTTCAGCAATGCTGAGGTGGGGAACCAGATTAAATTCCTGATGAATCATCACGATCCCCATGTTTTCTGCTTGCTTGGGTCCTTTAATATGGACTTCCTTTCCCTTATAAAAAACACTACCGTCATTCATCGGGTAGATGCCGGTAAGAATCTTCATTAGGGTTGATTTGCCCGCACCATTTTCCCCCAATAGAGCGTGTATCTCCTGTTCTTTAACAGTAAGGTTTACACCATTTAATACTTTGGCCCCTGGAAACTCCTTGGTGATCCCTTGCATTTCCAATAATTCCAAAGTCAATGCCCCCTTTAAAAGGCCACACCTGCATACAAAATGATGTTTGCATAGGGCGTCCATTCACCCGTGCGGATGATAGCCCTGACCCCGGCAGTACGTTTTTTAAACTCCTCGTGGTTAACCACTTGTAAATCCACCGGCACCAATCTGCTAGTGATATGATTGATAAAGGTGGCATTAGACTGTAATTCCTCGGCCACCGTTACCCTTTCTATCACCAGCTCATAAAGAATGGCATCCAGCACCTCTAAGAAACCCGGCACACCTTTAGTGACGGCTAAATCTATGCAGGTTACGCCTGGTGGGATTGGTAAACCGCTATCGGCAACAACAATGGCATCCCCATGCCCCAGACTGGCTACTAATGCTGCTAAGTCGCGCTGTAAAATACCCTGTTTCTTCATGACTGATCGCCCCTAATAAATTGTTCCACTTCCTGCCGTCCTGGCAGTGAAGTTTGAGCCCCCTCTTTACCGACAGATAACGCCGCCACTGCATTAGCAAAAATAATGGCCTCCTGCAGTGGTTTCTTCTCGGCCAGCGCTACACTGAAGCCACCAATAAAAGCATCTCCCGCTGCGGTGGTATCGACAACCTTTACTTTAAACGCAGGAATAATTTCTACCGTTTCCCCAGTGGCATAAAATACTCCCCGTTCGCCCCTGGTTACCAGCAGCACTTGTTTTATCTTTTCCCGTAATGCAACATAATGATCGTCGGGGGAGCCACCCAATAAAAGAGCTTCATGTTCATTGGGAATTAGATAATCCACTTGTCCAAGCCATAGATCTGGTAAGGTTTGGGCCGGAGCAGGATTTAAAATAACCGGTTTCTTATATCTGCCAGCAATCTCTATGGCTTTGCCCACGACTTCTAAGGCAATTTCCAACTGGAGAACTACCACATCAGCGTTAGCAAAAACCTGTTCTCGCTCCTCTAGGTCTTTTGTGGTAAGGGAAAAGTTAGCACCTGGTACCACCACAATCTGATTATTGCCACGGATATCAACATTAATGAGGGCAACTCCGGTTGAAGCAGTTTCCTTTTTAATGTGACTAATATCGATACCCGATTCTTGCAAATGCCTCAAAAGTTGTTCACCGTGACTGTCTGTTCCGGCAGCACCTAACAGAATCACTTGAGCACCCAGTCTGGCCGCAGCCACTGCCTGATTAGCCCCTTTTCCCCCAGGGACCATTAAGAAGCGTTCCCCCAGTACCGTTTCTCCTATATGGGGAATTCTTTCCGAATAACTTACTAGATCCATATTAATACTGCCCACTACGACTACCCTAGGTGTTGTCAAAGGCTCTCCTCCTTAGGGGATGTATCACTGAATCTCTGGTTTTTAATATCGGCTCCATTCCAATACCGGAAAAGAATTTTGTTATTGAAACAGATTTAACGATTAACTGAGGTACCATAACCCTCATTTATAGATCGGCTTTAGAAACGTGATTAATTTAGGATAAACATATTTACATAAAGCTATTCCGTCATATCCCACGAAAGGGTCCTGCAAATCCTGCTGGCTATCAATAAATAAGTAAGCACTAAGTGGTCAAGGCCACTTAGTGCTTACTTATTCAAAACTATTTATCTTTTATTAGTAAAACACATATTTAAAACAACAAGTACCGTAAATAATTCTAACCTGCCAATAAACATACAAAAAGTTAAAAATATTTTTGCTGCTGCCGGTAAATCAACAAAAACAGTCGACGGGCTTACAGTACCCAGACAGCTTATGGACGCAACTACGGTAGTAGCTGCAGTGGTTAAATCAAGTCCCATAGCAACCAATAGTCCGGTTGCAAAACCAATAATCACAACAAACAAAACAAAGAAATTTTGAACGGTTTGTACCACTTCCTGAGGAATTACGTTATTACCTAATCTCACTGGAATAACAGCCTGAGGATGTACCAGTCTTGCCAATTGATTAGAAATGGCTTTCATTAAAATAATCAGACGAATGACCTTAATTCCACCACCGGTGGAACCTGAACATGCTCCAATAAGCATAAGCACGAACAGTAAATATCGACTCAAGTCCGGCCACTGGTAAAAATCTTCCGTAATAAAGCCTGTACTGGTAATTACGGATGCCACTTGAAATAACGCTAGGCGAGCCGCTTTGTCAACACTATAATCTAAGTCATTAACCAAATTTATGCTTACAAACAGGAATGCAACAGCAACTATGGTCAAGTAAGCTTTTGTTTCAGTATCTTTAAAATAGGCTAACCAGTTCCCCTTGGAAACACTATAGTGTAAACTAAAATTAATCCCACAAAGAATCATAAAAAAGATAATAATTAGCTCTATCGGTAAGCTATCATAATAACTGACACTGGTATTTTTTGACGAAAACCCTCCGGTGGCTACCGTACCTAATGCGTGAATAAAGGAGTCAAACCAGGACATACCAGCAACTTTTAGCAATAAAAGCTCTATCAAGGAAAAACATAAATACACCTTATAGAGTTCCTTGGCGGTTTGTGCTACCTTAGGTAATACCTTACTTTTGGTAGGACCAGGTACTTCTGCCTTAAACATACGAAAACCCGCAACATTTAAAGATGGCATGATGGCAAGCGTTAATACAATGATACCCATACCACCCAACCAGTGGGTAAGACTTCGCCAAAATAAGATTCCCCGGGGTAACGTTTCAACATCTGTTATCACAGAGGCACCTGTGGTGGTAAAACCTGATGCAGATTCAAAGAAAGCATCCACCGGTAGCGGTATAATACCGCTCAAGAAATAGGGTATAGCACCAAAGATAGATAATAGCAACCACCCGGAGGTAGCAACAATAAATCCTTCTTTATAACCAACTTGCAGGGTTCTGGGTTTACTTAAGGCGAGTGCTAACCCAACAATTGCTGTTATAGCAATGCTCGTAAAAAAAGCTAGTGTATCATCACTGCCCTCCTCAGCTAAGGATAATCCAAAGGAGGGCAGCATAGCCACTGCTTCACAGCATAACATAATCCCTAGAGCTCTTAAAATAAGGTACGTATTCAACGCTATTATCTCCCGAAGGTAGCTTAGTAAACTGACAGCAATTAATCTGTTCTATATCCTAAGGCCCCTGAAATTTGATTTGCAGTTTTAATGTGTTATCAATAATAGCATAACCTTGTTTCCTAATAAAATTTAGTTATGCAACACCCTTAAAAAGACAGTTTCTTTACTCTATTAAATGTACGATGAGTTTTGTATCTCAGGCAGATTATTTCTGCCAACTCGGATCGGGTTCTTTAGGTATCTGTAAAATCTGCCCAATATGCAGCTGGGCTGTCTTGGGTAAGCCATTTATTTGAGCAATTGGTCCCGCGAATATCTCTGTGCCATAATACTTTTTCGATAGGACAGCAAAATTATCACCGCTTTGAATGTGATGATAAATGATGCTTACAGTTGGCTTCTCTTCCTTAATAACGGGTGCAGCTAATTGTTCCTTTAATTTATTATTTTCTTCCGTTAGCTTTCCATTAATTGCTTGTAGCTTGGTTACTTCCTTTGTTATTTGCCCTTTAGCATGAATATTGTAAATCAAGCTACTCATAAGCAAAAAAACAATTATGCCCGTTAAAATGAATATCACATTTGTTCTTTTCGATTTTTTTTCCTGAGCTAAAGCTAGCTCCATCTCATTTAGGGTCATAG
>CAMKDG010000110.1 GCA_946411205.1 uncultured Desulfotomaculum sp. | reverse complement strand
CCTCCCGGACCGACCGGGTGGCCAAGTACAACCAACTGCTGCGAATTGAAGAAGAACTGGGTGATTTGGCGAAGTATCGTGGCAAAGATGTGTTCTATAATCTGCGGAGCTAAAGGGTTTGTTAAAATAATCACAAAAGAGACGATTTAGGTAGCCAGAGCTTGCCCGAAGTAGCTTGGGCTACCTATTGTCACAAGAATAAAGATTGTCACTTATTTCACGTTATGCTATAATACAGAAGTATACAAGTTCATAATTTTTACATATTTTTTCCAAAAAGGAGGTGGAGTTTTGTTAAAAGGTTTTGTGACTGCTATTCATGTACTAATCGCACTTTCAGTAATCGCAACCATTTTATTGCAGTCGGGTAAAAGCGCCGGTTTGTCCGGTTCTATTGCCGGTGGGGCCGAGGCGTTCTTCGGAGGAAAGAAGAAAGGCTTAGATGAAAAACTCGGTAGACTCACGGCCTTTGTCGCCATCGCTTTTGCCGTAACTTCAATGATTCTTGTGGTTTGGAAGTAAGGTCCTAAAATTTCAACCGGGACAAGGAGGGTAACTCTCAAGTGGAAAATATGACATTAGCTTATTACGCAGCGGGTGCCGGTGCGCTGGCTCTGTTATTCGCACTATTTACGCTGTCCAGTATCCTAAAAGAAGATATGGGTACTCCTAAAATGCGTGAGATTTCTGAAGCTATTCACGAAGGTGCAATGGCTTTCCTAAACCGTCAGTACAAAACATTAATTCCATTTGCTCTTATTATTTTCGTTCTTCTCTGGGGTGCTCAATATTTCGTAGAGGGTGGCGGCAGTGCTCATATGCCTGTTGGTCCTGCTTCCGCGATCTCCTTCTTAGTAGGTGCTATCCTGTCTGCCGTAGCTGGTTACATCGGCATGACCTCCACCACTAAATCCAACGCCCGTACCGCTGAAGCTGCTCGCAGCCACGGTCTGGCAAAAGCTCTGAATGTATCCTTCCGCGCTGGCGCTGTTATGGGTCTGTCCGTAGCGGGTTTAGGTCTGATGGGTGTATCCGTACTGTACATTATCTTTGGTCAACCGACCATTATTAACTCCTTCGCTTTCGGTGCTTCTGCTATCGCGTTCTTCGCCCGTATCGGCGGCGGTATCTTTACTAAAGCTGCTGACGTAGGTGCTGACTTGGTAGGTAAAGTTGAAGCTGGTATCCCCGAAGATGATCCACGTAACCCCGCCGTTATCGCAGACAACGTTGGTGACAACGTTGGTGATACCGCAGGTATGGGTGCTGACTTATTCGAATCCTATGCTGCTACCACCATTGCTGCTATGCTGATTGGTAACACCCTGTTTGGTTTCACCGGTGTTATCTTCCCGCTGTTAGTAGGTGCTGTTGGTATCATTGCTTCCATTATTGGTACCTTCTGTGTACGTACTAGCGAAGATGGCAACCCTCAAGCCGCTCTGAACGTAGGCCTTTGGGTAACCAACGTTTTAACTGCTGTTGGCGTATTCTTTGTAGCAAAAACCGTCTTCGTTGGTGAAACTGCCTCTATTGCTACTGGTATTTTCATGGCTGTAGTAGCTGGTTTGATCGTTAACGTAGCTGTAGGTTACTTAACTGAAGTCTATACCGGTACTGGCAAAGCATCTGTTAACCGGATTGCAGAGGCTTCTAAATCTGGTCCTGCTACCAACGTTATTCACGGTCTGGCTGTTGGTATGGAATCTACCTTCCTGCCCATGCTGACCTTTGCTGGTGCTATCTACTTCTCCTTCTGGGCAGTAGGTTCCGCTGCTCCTGCTGACAAAGCAGAAATGTGGGCTATCTATGGTATCGCTATGGCTGCTATGGGTATGCTTTCCTCCGCTGGTTTCGTTGTTGCGATGGACTCCTTCGGTCCTGTTGCTGACAACGCTGGTGGTATTGCTGAAATGGCTGAGCTTCCTCCCGAAGTTCGTGAGAAGACCGACAAACTGGATGCAGTTGGTAACACCACCGCTGCTATCGCTAAAGGCTTCGCTATTGGTTCCGCTGCTCTGACCGCTCTGGCTCTGTTCAGTGCCTATGTTGAAGCTGTAACCCACAAGTTCCACGATGTACTGCCCGGCGGTAAATTCGTTGTTAACTTAACCGAACCTATGGTTTTGGTAGGTCTGTTCATTGGTGGTGCTGTACCTTTCTTAGTAGGTGCTCAAACCATGCGTGCTGTTGGTGAGGCTGCTTACGGAATGGTTGAAGAAGTTCGTCGTCAGTTCCGTGAAATCCCTGGCCTGTTAGAAGGCAAGCCTGGTGCCAAAGCTGACTACTCTCGTTGCGTAGACATCGCTACCCGCTCTGCTATCTCCAAGATGATTGCTCCTGGTATTGTGGCAGTATCTGGTCCGATCCTGGTTGGCTTTATTCTGGGTGCGTATGCTCTGGCCGGTTTCTTGGCTGGCTTAACCGTAACTGGTGTTTTGATGGCTCTGTTCCTCTCTAACGCCGGCGGCGCTTGGGACAATGCTAAGAAATGGATTGAAAAAGGTAACCTCGGTGGTAAGAAGTCCGAGCCTCATAAAGCAGCCGTTGTTGGTGACACTGTAGGTGACCCCTGCAAAGACACCTCCGGTCCTGCTATGAACCCTCTGATCAAAGTTGCAGGTACTATCTCTCTGATCCTTGGGCCCCTGCTCACCAGATTATAAGATCTACACTAAAAACCGGCCAAACGGCCGGTTTTTTTCTTAACATTTTAGCGGTCCATTCCAGGCCAAACCTTGCCACTTACTAAAAAATTTAGTACTATATTTCCAAAGCTAAATAACAGGTGGTGAAGTAAATGCCTACTTATCAAGAGATTTATGGCAGCGAGAAGTGGCGGGAATTTAATAAGTGCTTTGTTTGCGGTCAGAACAATCCCATTGGGCTTAAAATCTCTATTAAGCATAAGGGAGACATAAGTTATACTACCTTTACACCTGGGCCAGAACATTCCGGATGGCTCAATATTATGCATGGTGGACTGCTTTCCACGCTAATGGATGAGGTTATGGGACATTGGCTGTGGAGTAGGGGTACACCTGTGATGACTGTGGAAATGAATGTTCGCTATCTTAAACCAGTACCCATCGGCGAACCCATTGTGGTAACTGCCAGACAGCAGGTAGATCGCGGCAGAATTGCTAATATGGAGGCAGAGGTCACCCTGTCGGATGGTACTCCGGTAGCTAGAGCCACGGCAAAATTTATCAAGACAGAAAGGGGACTTCAGCTTGAATCGGGAAGAAGCACTCAAAGTACTCAAGAAGAATCTCAAGAATAAAAATTTGGTAAACCACTGCATCGCAGCCGAGGTGGTTATGAAGAGATTGGCCCAACACTTCGGTGAAGATGAAGAAAAATGGGGTTTAGCAGGTTTGCTGCACGATATTGATTACGATGATACAAAGGATAAACCAGAACTGCATAGTTTAGAAGGGGCAAAGATGCTGGAAGAAATGGGTCTGTCCCAGGACGTGGTATATGCGGTAAAGGTACATAACGAAAGACACGGCCTACCACGCCAAAGTTTAATGGACAAGGCACTTTATGCTACCGATCCCACCACCGGCTTAATTGTGGCTGGCGCTCTGATCAAGCCTGAAAAGAAGCTCTCCGCTATAGATGTACCGTTTTTAGTCAATCGCATGAATGAAAAATCCTTTGCTAAGGGTGCAAATCGTGAACAAATCCGGGCCTGTTCCGAACTGGAACTTACCCTGGAAGAATTTTTAGGTTTAAATTTAGAAGCTATGCAAGGTGCAGCCACTGAACTGGGATTATAAGAATCTTGACAGAAACATTAACAATGTTATAATATAAATACTTGATCAAAGAAATTTGTCGTGTAAAGCCCGAGTCTCGAGTGAGAACCTGGGCTTTATCTGTCAGAGGTGTTTCTTATGGTGGCCAAGCCAAGTGAATCAACAAAAAGCTATAAAACGGTTACAGAAAACCGTCGTGCTCGTCACGAATATCATATTTTAGAAACCTTTGAAGCGGGGATTTCTCTTTCGGGAACTGAAGTGAAGTCACTACGTGCAGGAAAAGCTAACCTTCAGGATAGTTTTGCTCGTGTTGAAAATGGCGAAATGATGTTATATAATATGCACATAAGCCCTTATGAACAGGGCAATCGCTTTAATCACGAACCAAAACGAACCCGTAGGCTTTTGATGCATAAGCAAGAAATCATGCGGCTCTTGGGCAAGGTTCGGGAAAAAGGTTTAGCACTGGTACCTCTGAAGGTTTATTTTAACCCCAGAGGGAAAGTGAAAGTAGAGCTAGCATTGGCTCAGGGAAAAAAATCCTACGACAAACGTCAAGATATTGCCAACCGGGATGCCAAACGCGAAATGGAACGGGCAGTTCGGGAAAGGCAAAAAATATAATAGTTTTACCTGTTGGCAAAGCATCTTTATACATGGGGGCGAAATGGCTTCGACGGGGGATGCGGTGGCAAGAGGAGCGAGCCGGGATCTCACCTACCCGTTAAACGGTGAACGCAATTTAATTGCCAACGAAAATTACGCTTTAGCAGCTTAATTGCTGTCTAACCTTCTACCCTCTGCGCGCCCGCGGTGAGGGATAGGGGGACAAACTAGCGGGACGCTCTGTAACCTGATTCTCGGAGGGTTGCAGCTAAGACTACCGGGATAGCAACATTGTAGGTTGACTGTGGCCGCCAATGAAGCGAAACCTAAAGCATAGTATACGCTCGTAGAGCCTGTTGTGGTTGCTCTTTCGGACGGCGGGTTCAACTCCCCCCGCCTCCACCATACATATTCACAGTAAATGAATAGTAAGATTATCCTTATCCACAATTACCTTTTTAACGTAGTTGTGGGTAATTTTTTTGCGGGCATATCCTTCTCCATGATAGTCTATCGATGTTGCTCCGAGTAGCTTTTAGTCATTTCTTCAGTAATCAATCTCTGCGATGTAGTTTTTGAATCCTTTCATTGCGTTACTTGTCGGAGCTGTATCTAGCTTGATGGCACCCTTGAGTATTTGGATGCCTTCATTAAGTCGTCGCTAAGAGAAAAATATTTTCCTGAAACGCTTGATCATATAGGATTTATTCTATATAATTCATATAGGATAAATCCTATATGAAGGTGGCGGGTGGTGCAAGAATTTGAAGTGATCTTCTATGATAAAGAAGATGAGACGGAACCAGCGAAAGAGTTTATTCTGAGCCTTGATAAGAAAATGAGAGCCAAGATATTACGAACCGTCAAAATGCTTTCGGATAACGGCCCAGAACTGCGGGAACCGTGCTCTAAGCCGCTTGGAGATGGTATCTTTGAGCTACGGGCAAAGGTCGGCTCTGACATATCCCGTGTTCTTTACTTCTTCTTTGTGGGTCGCCGAGTTGTTCTTACAAACGGTTTTATCAAGAAGACACAAAAGCCCTCGGCCACCGAGATTGAGAAGGCTAAACGCTATCGAGCTGAATATCTCAGCAGAAAGGAGAATAAGCAATGACTAAGTTTAACGATTTCCTGAGGGAACAACTCAAAGACCCTGAAATCAAGGCAGAATATGATGTGCTGGAGCCTGAGTTTACTATCATTCAAGCCATAATTGATGCAAGAAAAAGCATGGGGCTTACTCAAAAGCAGCTTGCCGAAAAGACCGGCATAGCTCAGGGAGATATTAGTAAGCTGGAAAGCGGAAATGCTAATCCGTCTTTGCGGACGCTCCAGCGGCTCGCTTCTGGCATGGGCATGAAATTGAAGGTCCAATTTCTCCCGACTGGCAACCAGTAGATAGAACAAAAATGAGGCAGCCTTTTGACAGGTTGCCTATTCTTTTTGTTTATTCCTCAACTTTAATTTGATTTATCCATAAGGCATCTAATTAGTTGGTGTCTGATAAGTTGTTTAGGTAAAGTTATATCTCCTAATTCTATCATCACTGTGCTGAAAACCCCACTGTATAGGGTTTCGATTACAGTGGGGTGTAGTCTCTAGTGCCTCGTGCCTTCAACTATCTTAAAATTGGTTTTATTGTATTCGGGCCGAAGGGGCACACTTGCCTGAATAGGAATTGACGAACTTGAAATGTATCGACTTCCTTCGGACAGAAGCCTGATGCCTGAATTTGCCTAACAGGAATACGTGGAAATGGCTCTATAAGAATGTCGAAATGTTTGTTATAATGAACTTATCCAAAATATGGGGATTTATCATATTATAGGTAATTCCCAATTTGACCGGCACTTTCAATATAGATAGAGATTTAGACGGAGGCCACAAGGATGGAAAATGTGTCGAAGAAACTAATACAGGCTTGGGTTGTAGTGCTGGCCGTTTATTCTTTGATAATTGTACTTTTCCCGTTACTGTTTTCCCAAGACATCACATCGGATTTTAAGCAGTATATGGTACAGCAAAGACAAAACTCTGTCAGTAGAATGGTTCACCTGAGCTACAACGCCATCCAACCTTTGGTTGATCAGTTGAATAATGGGGAAGTGAGCCGCGAAGAAGCCAGAAGGAAAATCAGTGATCTGGTCAGAGAAATGACTTACCAGGATGAATTCGGGCCTAATTATATTTTTATGAGTACCTACGATGGGACCATGCTGGTTCAACCTTATGAGCGGGAAAAGGAAGGCACCAATCAATGGTTGCTGCGAGATGCAAGCGGCAGATATATTATACAGGAACTGGTACATGCGGCAAAAACAAAGCCAAAGGGTTCCTTCGTGACCTATGCTTATTATTTACCGGACCATTCGGCCGTAGAAGAAAAGCTCTCTTTTGTCATGGGGATACCGGAAATTGAGGCCTACATCGGTACCGGCATGTATGTTGAAAGTACGTACAGAATGCTTGAAGCAATTCTCCAAAAACAAAGTTCAGGTTATCTGGCCATGACAGTTTTTATTCTAGCATCATTACTGCTCTATGTGTGGGTGCTCCTAAAGAGCAACCAGCGCCTGCAAAGAGAGATTCAGGAACGGACCTACGCGGAGAATAACTTGTGGACCGTTTTTAACACCATCCATGACGCCATTATAATTCACGACGAGGCCGGGAGGTTTCTGTATATAAACAAGCAGGCAGGCATTATGTATGGATTGAGCCGTGAGGATATGCTAAATTACGGGGTAGCGGATATATCAGCGGATGCGGCTATGGCAAAGCAATGGCGTAAAAAAGTGGATGAACAAATTGAAGACCAGGGCTTCAACATTTTTGAATGGAAAGCAATGAGACCGCTGGAAGAAACAACTCTGGACGTGGAGGTTGCGCTCCGAAGAACTCAATGGTCCGGCAGGAACGCTTTTGTAGCGGCCGTGCGGGATATTACGGAACGGAAGCAGCATATGGAAAAGATTCATCACCTTGCTTACTTTGACAGTCTGACGGATCTTCCTAACAGAGCCTACATCCTGAAGGAATTGCAGGAAAGGCTGGATCAATGCGCTGCTGGCTCCGCCTTCTTTATTGATGTGGATAATTTTAAGGACATCAACGATACCCACGGACATTCCTGTGGAGATCGAATGCTGGTTGAGATTGCCGGGCGGCTGGGTACGCTGTCTTCTCCGCACCTGACCCTATCACGGCTGGGCGGCGATGAATTTCTGGTCCTTTCCGCCAATGCCGAAGAAGCGGTGGTTCTGGCACTGGGGGATCAAATCCTTGCGTTGTTCAAGGAGGCTATTAGCATCGAAAATGTCAACTTCTATATTACCTGTAGCATAGGAATTGCCATTTACCCTAGGGATGGCAGGACGGTAGAGGAGCTTCTGAAGCATGCCGATCTGGCAATGTATAAGGCGAAAAGCCGGGGTAGAGATAAATATGTTCTATATGACAGCAGCATGGTAACGGAGCTAGCCCAACGGACAGATTTAGAAAAGCGCTTACGCGAGGCTTACAGAAATAGCGAGTTCATATTGCATTATCAACCTCAAGTCGCGGTAGAAAGCGGCCGGATTGTGGGCATTGAGGCCCTAATCCGTTGGAACAGTACGTCCTATGGGCTTATTTTTCCGGGAAAATTTATTACTGTGGCCGAGGAAATGGGCCTGATTAATGAAATTGGCAAATGGGTCATAGAGAGCAGCTTTGCCTTTGCCCGAAGCTTGATGCATAAGGGGATATGTGTTTCCTGCAATGTATCTCCGGTGCAACTGAAGCAAAGTAACTTTGTGGGGGATGTTATTGAAGTCTTTGACCGGTATGGTCTCAGGAAAGGCAGCGTGGCGCTGGAAATCACAGAATCTTGCTTGGTGGAGTCCTTCGGCGACACCTATGCAAAGCTAGCCGAATTGAGAGCCCACGGCATCATGATTTATCTGGATGATTTCGGTACGGGCTATTCTTCGCTCAACTATATGAAAAATCTGCCCATCGATGTGCTGAAGATCGACAAGTCTTTCATCGATAACATCACTGCGGATGGGGTCGAAGGGCAGATCGTGAAAACAATCGTGTCCCTGGCCCGGCAAATCGGGCTGAAGGTTATCGCCGAAGGCGTGGAAGCAAAGGAACAGCAGCTCTATCTGACCGCCTGCGGCTGCAATGCCATCCAAGGATATCTTTTTAGCCGGCCGGTACCGGAGTCAGAAATCCGGGACTTGATATAACCGGGCCAAGAGCGGGAAAACGGTTCCTACCAGGAACGAGGAATTCAATTTTCTTCTCGAACATGGTAAGCCAATTATTCTTTTAGCTTACTTTCTGTTTTCTTGGACAAAAAGCCGTCCCTTGCTTCATAATCTAAGCAGGAGACGGCTTTTGTTATCCTAGGGGTTGCCATAAATTATGTAGTGTTCACTAAGCAAAGTCTGGTTAGTTCCTCTAAAAAGGATTCCTGGTAAATAAACAGCTTTCTTTCTAGCATACTGTCAACCAATCGCTTGTCCCAGGGGATATCCAATCGGCTCAAGTTGTTTCGTTGGGGAGGAGTCATTTCTTTTCCCAGAGACACTCCAAGATAGATTTCACGATCGTAACACCAGGGTCGAAAGTTTTGTTGATAGCGCTGTGCTAAACGGATGGCAATTTCCAGCCCCTTAAGATCAAAGTCCCCGCTGTAATGAATGACACACCCAGCCTCGACCAACTGGTCCAGCAGGGTGAGAGCAGCAACACTGGGTTGACCGCTACCGCAGATAATGGGTGGCAGGGAAACTTTGGCGTAGCTGTCCAGGATGGTGCTGAATACAGCAGGATTTTCCACCATATAAACCGCTTGTCCCGGCTGCCACTGGGTCGGTGTTTCTAAAAAACGCAGGGGTAGGATTAAGGGGCAGCCAGAGGTGTTGGCCCCTGTGAAAATAATTGAGCGCGGATCCTCCGGGTATACCCGCAGGCCAGCTATAGTCACACTGGATGAAATATCATCATCTAAAAGCCCTGCCTCCCGAAATAAGGCCCGCTTACCTTCCGCGGTGTAGTTAGTTTCGGGTTTAGCCAAGTAGTGGATCAAACCATAATAGAACAGACGGCCCAATGAGTTTTCCATGTCCAGGGCATGGGGATCGCCGGTTAAAGTTGCGGCAAAAACAGGAGTTCTCATGTTATACCCTGGGTGGCTGGCCAGAAAATCCAGTGCTTTTAGGCAGACAGCCATTTCCTCCAGGGCGGTCTTGGGGTTCTGTTGGTAAAGGGCCAGCAGGGTGCGGTAACCGCTGCCTGTCTCTGCAGAGAGGCTGGTTAACCAAGCCCGAGTCATCGGGGATTTGGACACTTTTTGTAACGTAGCAAAGAATACCGACCAACGGTGTTGCCAGGTTTCTAGTTCCTCCCGCCGGGTAATCAGTTTTTCATTAAAATAGATCTCCAAAAAAGGCAGGAGGCCCATCTCCAGGGGACTATTTTTCAAAACCTGGTCCATTTCTGTGAGAGGTATACGTACCTTCGTTTGTCCCAAAAAGTTTTTACCCAGGAATCCACCGAGTAAATCCTGCTCTGTTGGGGAGAGGCCGTCCATCACTACCACCCCTCGCAGGCTACCTAAGGATTGGATTTTTTTCTTGGCCAGAGAAAACAGCTTATGAAAACAAGATTGTCGCAGGTAATTAAGCATCATTTTCCACCATATCTTCATCTACCAGAATACGCCGGAAGCCATTCCAAAAATAATGAATCAGAGTCACAAAATTAGCATCCTTGGGACGGTATATTTCATAAACCGATAGTTTTGGTACCGTATCGTAGCAACCCCACAGCACCTGGCTGGTCATCATATAATCGAAATCCAGCTGAGTTAACAACCCAAACATATCTCGCATGTTCTCATCATCGACACCGGCAAAGGCTTCATCCAAAGAAATAATTTTTGGGCAGTCTGGGCGACAGTCGTTGTAGCGGGAATAGGTGGCAGCAAATAGAGGTATATACATAGACAATGCTTTTTCGCCACCACTCAGAGCATTGAAACGGCTATCGGTTAGTTCCCGGCGGGGCTGTTCACCCTTTTCATAATAGAGGGTAAAGCGGAACCATTCTCGGTAATCCAGCAACCGGTAAATCCACTGGCGCAATGTATCCTGCTGGTCCGCTTCCTGCTTGGCCCAGGTGATACGGGAGCGGAAGTGCTCAATCATTTGTTCGATTTCCTGATCTCGCAGCATTTGCGCATCTTTCTTTAACAGATTGACCAGCTGCAGGGTGTCCAGTTCCTTCTCATTGGAGGCTGCTTTGGGCGCCCACTTGAGTTGTAGCCGCAGACCGCTGGAGGTATCCCGCTGCTCCATCAACTTGTTCATTTGTAGAACCCACTGCTCAGCTCGCAAGATCTTATAGCGGATGGCCTTGCCCACACTGTGAATAATAATTTGCTCATACAGTTCACGGTCCTTCTGGCTCAAGAGCAACCGTTGTTCTTCCTCAATGGTTTTTAGCTCCTGTACCAGGGAGTGGGGCGGCTGGGGATTATGCCGATCCCGCATAAACAGCACCAGGTTCCGCTGCTGTTCTTCATCCAGCACCAGTTCAGGTGCGTAGGGGTGCAGGTTGCCACGGCATTCCTGAAAGGCCAAAAACAGATCGTTGGTGATGCTGTCTTTGCTCTTTTGAATGTATTTTTCATCTCGATATTGTTGCAGAATCTGCTGAACCACCCGAAATAATCCGGACTGATTTTCCGGGGGAATTTCCGTTGTCGACCAATCTGCCACCAATCGCCGGTTCCATTCTGCCAGCCAGCTAGTCAAAATTTGCGTGAGAACAGTTTCTTTTTCTCTTAACAAGTCCTGGGCGCCGGATAATTTACTATCTTCAATGCCCTGATTTGTCTCCAATTGGCGGATAGCCTTATCCAGGGCAGTTATTTCTCTTTGCAGAGACTCTTGCTCGGTTTCTAATTCCTGGAGTTGTCGGTCAATATCTTCAATACCCAGATCTTGCAGCGCCTTTTCATAGGCGGCTATTTGTGCCTGGAGCTGCTGGAGAATTTCCTGCAGGGAGTCCAAGTCTTCTCTTTCCCCAGCTATTTTTTCTGCTGTTTCCCTAAGGCCAGCCATAGCCCGCTCTAAGGCTTCCCGACTGGTTTGGTAGCTGGACCAGTGAGAACGCAGTTCGCCCAGAAGTTGCCGGTAAGACTGCAGCCGTTCCCGGGCGGCAGTCAAGCCGTGGGTGTGCCGCTGGATAGTCCAACCCTGCATCAGCTGATGCAACTCCGCTGCCAGTTCCTGGTACGCCTGAGAGGCCTGATGAAAAAGTTCCACCTGCTGTTTTTCCTCTGCTAGGGCGGTATCCAGTTCCCGCTTGGCCTGGCTCAACTGAAGGAAGGCCTCCTGTAGCTCAGCACCATCGGGAAAGAGTGATTTTTCCAGCTCCAGCCGGGACAGTGAACCTTCACTCCGCTGGATTTGCTCATTGCAGTCATTCATGCTTTGCTGCTCTTGTTCCATAAGTGCTTCCAAACGGGCCATCTCGGACAATCGGGTACGGTGTCTGGTTTCTTTGCCGATAAATTCCGCCCGCTCCTTGGGTACTGCTTTGCCGCAAAGGGCTCCCAGTTGGAAATAGCCTTGCTCGTTAACAGCTGCCCCCGGATTGTCATCGCCGATGTCCGCTAGGCTGATGGTGCGC
>CAMKDG010000109.1 GCA_946411205.1 uncultured Desulfotomaculum sp. | reverse complement strand
GCAAAGAACTGCTACCTATCATGGAAGAATTGGTTGACGATTATAGCGGGAAGCTAACTGTGTATTTTGTTGATGTCGATGAATATGCCGAGCTACACAAAAGATTTCGTTTGAGAGGCATCCCCCAGTTGTTAATCTTTAATCATGGTGAATTAAAGAACCGTGTAGGCGGTTTACATGAAAAGGAAGAAATAATCGAAGTAATTGATAGTTCGCTCCATGAAACATAAGTGAACTTGCCCCTAGGACAAAAACCTCCTGGACTTTCCGGGAGGTTTTTTAAAAATAATCAGTAAGGAGCATTAGGGTATGGAGGTTAATACACAGACAATCATTCAAAAAAGAGAAATATCCTTTGCTAAGAAAGGAATTGGCTGGGGACTTCTGGCTGGTGCGTCCTGGGGATTGGATGCTGTCCTAATGGGTATGGCCTTGGCTTTAGCCCCCTTTACCAATACGCTTAGTCTTTTTGCGGCACCCTTAGTAGCATCCTGTTTACACGATGGATTTTCCGGGACATGGCTGTTCATAAAAAATGTGATCAGTGGCAAGTGGCGAGAATACGCCCGCACCTTAAAAACTCGACCCGGCAAACTAATCCTAGTAGCGGCTATTATGGGAGGACCCATTGGGATGTCTAATTCCATGTTAGCTATTCATTTTGCCGGCGCCGCCTATGCAGTGGCCATTACTGCCGCTTACCCAGCCATCGGGGCTATTTTAGGAGCTATCTTTCTCAAAGAGAAAATTGGACTCCGAGTGTGGAGCGGCATCCTGTTAGCAATTCTTGGCTCCTTTGTGGTAGCCTATGTCCCACCGAGTGGGGAAAGTCATCCGCATTTTTACCTGGGTATTGGTTTAGCTGTTATTGCGACGATTGGTTGGGCGCTGGAGGGTGTTATCTCTACCTATGGCATGGATTTGGTAGATTCCGATATTGCTATTGGGATCCGTGAAATAACCTCGTTCTCCGTGAGTTTTTGTGTAATATTGCCCTTTGTTGGTGCGGTAGCTTACCAAATTCTCTTTGCCAGCTTTAGTACCTCCGTTGTCTGGTATATTGCTGTTATTGGTTTAATCGGGGGGATTTCTCAGCTAAGCTGGTACCGTGCGATGAATATGACAGGGGTAGCGAGAGCCATGGGGCTTAATGTTACCTATGCATTATGGGCTGTGTTTTTTGGTTGGCTGTTAAGCGATTTGCAAATAACATCAACCCTGATAACCGGGGCTGTGTTAATTTGCCTAGGAACTATTCTCACCATTGGAAATCCTAAACAGTTAGTTTCAATAAGAGGTAAATAAAGATGTAATTAAGCTGCAAAAAGGAGGTAACTATGAGTAAACTTCCTATTAAATTTAGAGTGCTACAATTAGTTAATCAAAAAAAAGGAATTACCAATGAAGAAATATTAGAGATATTAAAGATTGAGTATCCCCGAGATAGAGTCGTTAATTACAAGGATATAGAATATTATCTTATTTCTTTAAAATCTGTTGGATTAATTGATTCAATTAGTGTTACACTTACGGATCATAATAAGCTGGTAGAGTCTTATAAAATAAGTGATTATGGTATGAATAGAATGAAATATATAAATAATAACTAGTATGAAAATATTTACAAGAATAGGATAGTTGGACCCAGAAATGCCTGAGAATCTATAAAGATTTCAGGCATTTCTATTTTGTTTATATAAGAATAATATGAAAACTAGCTAAAAATGCTTATTTATTTGTAGATTTGTCAGGTTAAAGACAAACGAAGGGAATATTTTTATAAAGTCAAGGTGTAGATTAATAATCGAATAGTGTTTCTGCTTATACCGGGTATAAGCACCTTGTATTTTACATAAAAAAGCATTGTTCCTATAATTAAGACAGAAAGTGAAGATAAGAACAAACGCATTATTTAGAAATGTCCTCGGGATATCTAAATTAATGTCAGCTATCTTGCTTAAAAATTGAATGAAGGGAGGGTATTAATCAAATAGACTCCATTGAATTGCTCATCATACTCAAATAAAAGGAGACTAATTATGGTAGACAATAAACCAATGACGAGCACCAGGTACATGGACGAAGCTCCCATGAATAAATCTCACTATAAGTTTTTGGTTTTACTGGCCTTAGGTTATACGTTTGAGCAAATAGATGTTTTTTCTTTCTCCTTTGTTGCACCTGCTCTTACAAAATATTGGGGTGTATCAATGGAATGGATTGGTCTCGTTAATTCTTGCACTTTTATTGGTATGTTATTAGGTTGCTGGCTGGGTGGTTGGGCTGCCGACCGCATCGGTCGTAAGAAAACGTTCTTAGGTTCGATTTTATTGTTCTCTATCTGCGCTTTGGTTAATGGTTGGGCTCCTAACCAAGAAATATTCTTAGCTGCCAGAACCCTGACGGGTATTGGTATGATGGGGATGGTAGTAGTGGCAATGGTTTATATTGCAGAGTTACTGCCAGCCGCATCAAGGGGAAAATGGCAGGCCATCTCCTTAGCTACCGCACTTTTAAGTATTCCGGCCATTGGCCAATTGGCATCTTGGGTAATTCCTCACAATCCTGAAGGTTGGCGCTGGATTTTATACCTTGGTGGTTTAGGCTTTATTGTTTTAGCATTTGGTAAAGATTGGTTAAAAGAATCCCCCCGTTGGCTCATTAGCAGGGGTCGATATAAAGAAGCTGAAGAGGTTATTCAGTTTTATAGACCAGACGTCAAGGTGGATCTTAGTGCAGAGGCCAGTGGTCAAATTAAACTGGAACAAGCAAAAGAAACCACCAAGACCTGGGAAGTTCTTAAGCTCTTATTTAGTACCGAATACAGAAAAAAGACCTGGGTTCTCATCAACCTAGTTTGTTGTAACACCGTAGGTTACTTTATGTTCTTTGCCTGGATGCCTACTCTGTTGAATGAGTACGGTTTCTCCCTAGAAGACTCGCTGTGGATGGTAGCCCTGGTATCCTTTGGTAGCCCCATTGGTAACTACTTGGCAGCCTTCTTCACCGATAAAGGCGGCAGAAAAGTTCCCATTGTTATTTACGGTATCCTTATTGGTATCTTGACTGTAATCTTTGGCACGGTTAAGATTCCGATGCTGATTGTAGGTATTGGTTTTGTCATTAGAATTCTGATGGACGGTGTGTTCGTTCTCATGTGGTCTTACTTGGCTGAGGCGTATCCCACACACTTTAGAAGCAGTGGTACCGGTATTATCTTTAGTACAGGCAGAATCCTGAATGTTGGTGCTATGGCGATGGTTCCTCTGATTTATAAACAGTTTGGTTACAGTATCTTATTCGCCATTATCGGCGCTATGTACTTGCTAGTAGCCTTTGTAACCGGTATGTGGGGAGAAAGAACTGCTGGCCGTTCACTGGAAGAAATTGCTGAAACTGATGCGGATAACGCAGTTTCTGCATAAAACTACTTTACACGTACCTCATAATCGTTGGACATGTTTTTCACCATCAGTACTTGGCTGGAATCACCATGCCAAAGCAGATGGCAAATGCTCAGTAACGTAGTTTAAAAAGTGCTTGATTGTAAAAGGTTAAAACCTCCTGGCTTACCAGGGGGTTTTAACGCTAAGTAATAAAGATTATCAGCAAGATGACGTAAAGTGAGGGGGGATAACAGTCATGCTGAGTGGTTATTTGATGATTGTCTTATCTGCCATAGGCTATGCTGTTTTACCCATATTCATCAAGTATGGGTACAACGTAGGGTTAACCATAGATAATATGTTGTTTTTTCGTTTTTTTATTGCCAGTGCATTGTTATTTTTTATACTGGCAGTCTCTAGAAAAAAAGGATTCAAAACCTATAAATCCTATTTGCCCCACTTAGTTATACAGGGGTTATTCTTTTTTGGCAGTTCCTATTGTTACACGCTATCCGTTAAGTACATGTCTGCCACCATTACGAATATATTGCTTTATACCTACCCCCTAATGGTTGTTCTGATGTCGGCGATATTTTTTAAAGAAAAAATATCCTTGATCAAGGGAATAACTTTACTCACGGCCTTCTCAGGTTGCTTGCTGGTCGTAGATGTGATAAACATGTCTACGCAGCAAATCAGTATGAACGGTGTTTGGTATGGTATCGGAGCGGCTGCCTTTTATGCAATCTATAATATCAACGGACAGTATCTTTCTGAGAAGCTAGAACCGTTGACTATTTCAGCGTATACCTCAGTTGTCTGTTTGGTAGCTACGATGGTTGTTTACCCCCCGGTAAACATCATGGTGGATTATGCTTATCCGGCTATGTGGATAGTTGGTTTAGGCACCGCCCTAATATGCACAGTAATGCCTCTTTTATCGTATATAAAAGGGTTGGCATCTCTAGGTGCCAGCCGAGCGTCTATTCTAAGTACCATAGAGCCGATTATAGCGACAGTATTGGCCGGGATGATTTTAGGAGAAAGATTAACAATTACCCAATTAGCTGGTGGGTTTTTGATCATATTTGGCGTTATGATACTTAAATTGGATAAGCTTGGGCAACCCTATCCTGTAAAACATAGTTTTGGACGCCAAGGTTAAATTGTGCCGAGAAAGCACATATTAAAGAGGAAGTTTACTATCATAAATTATTTTGATGTAGTATACTCTTGTGGATACTATTTTAAATAACAATTAAATTTTCTTACTAATGAGGTGTTGGGGATGCGTTTAGAACAATTATATTATCTGGTGGAAATTTACCAAGCCAAAACCATTTCCTTGGCTGCTGAACGGGCCCATATTTCTCAACCAGCACTAAGCGCAGCCATCAGTAAATTAGAAGATGAGTTAGGGGTACACTTATTAAAAAGATCCAATCAGGGTGTTTACCCTACGGATATAGGGGAACTAATTATTGCCAAGGCCCAAGAAATTATTGATACTATCGAAGAAATCAAAAGAATAGCACAAAGTAATAGTGCGGAGTTAAATGGCAATATATTTATAGCGGCTGATCCCGGAGTTAACATTACTTTTATGCCGGATTCACTGACAAACTTTAAATATAATCATCCTAAAGTGAACATTCTCCTAAAGGTAGGCGAATCCAATAATATACTGCGTGACATTCAATCAGGCAAAGCTGACTTTGGCATTATCCTAAAGACTGATGAACTAATGAAGGCCAAGGATCTTAACCAAAGAGAACTTTTTGAAGATGAATTAGTATTAATTGCAGGTAAAAATTGTCCCATTGCGAAAAAGAAAAGCATTACTCTAGAAGAGGCTATGGCACAGCCAATTGTTTTATATAATACTGAATATGTTACTAATTGTGGTGTATCCAGTATATTAAAAAAATATGGTGATATAAATGTACTTTTTAGAGTTGATAATTTAGAGATGTTGGAAAAGATTTTGCGGCAGGGAGATTGTGTAGCCTTTGTACCAAAATTTATGGCTGATGAATATGTTAAGTTCAGTGAAATTGTCGCGGTATCAATTAGTGATATCCCGTTGCTGATTACCATAGTGATCATCTGGTCAAATCGACATCATCTTTCAATGGTAGAAAAGGAACTTATCAAGGGAATTATGGCAACTTGTTGTGATGTAAAATAGGCTAAAGTATATAGATAGAGTAAAATCAGGTCAATGTACCTGGTTTTTTTATTTTATTAAACATATAGTCAGAACTGATAGTAGATGATCATTGGGATAAACAATCGTTATACCCCATATAAGCATTTTGTATGGCTTAAATGTAAAATATTGGTCAATTTGGAAAGGTCTTTCCGAAAAAAATGTAGAAATTACATCCAAAGTGCACAGAAAAAGGCATTTATTTAGAGATAGGATACAGTTATCGTTTGTTTAACATGTAACCTACTAGAGAGAAAAAGAGGAGGATCATATCAATGGGGAACATACTAACGATTAAGAATAAGTTAGTTATCTTACTACTAACAATTGCGTTAGTTCCAACAATTCTTTGCAGTGGCATCATTTTGTTATATCTGCAAAAAACCGTACAACAAGACTTTATTGAGAGCACGACTGGACAAATTCAACAGGTTAATAATGCAATTAATCTATTCTTTCAGGGAATAGACGAGAACTGTCAATTCCTTTCCACGAACGAACATGTGCAAAATGCGGATGGTACGATAACTTCTTATGTGACAATGGACGGTGATGCAGACGGGTTAATCTGGATGAAACCTTCCTTAAGCAATGGCTTAGAGAAAAAAATATACAATGTTTATGCGGATTTTGCTAAAACACATCCCAAGGTGCAATATGTATATATGTCTACCACCCAGGGGAACTATGTCCAATGGCCGGATGGCAATATAATGAAAAATTACAATCCCACCGAAAAGCCCTTTTACAAGCTTGGTATGGCGAGTAAAGGAAAACCACTCAGAACAAACCCTTACTTCTTTCCTGCAGATAAAATATTTATCATCAGTACAGCAATTAGCATAACCAATTCAGCAGGCCAAATCGTTGGTGTTCAGGGATTAGATATAAGCTTAGAAAGTGTAACTAATCTGATAAAGGATATAAAAATAGGTAAAACGGGCTATATCATCATGACGGATGGTGATGGCAACATTATAGCCCATCCCCAAAACAACGAAATGAATGGCAAAAGCATCAAGGAGTTAAAGGTTGCTGAACTAAACAATGCTCTTCAACAAAAAACAGGCAGTTTTGCAGCCAAGATAGATGGTAAGGATTGCTTGGTAAATATCTATACATCTCAAGAAACTGGCTGGAAATTTATCGCGATAGTAGAAAAAGCAGAGCTAATGGCCAAATATGCCAGTATGCTAAATTTTCTCTTGTTGATTTTTGGTGTGTTCTTACTAGCAGCCGTTTTACTAGCAATAATATTCTCAAAGAGAATATCGAATCCGATTATTACGGCTGCCAATTTTGCCAAAGAGATTTCTCAGGGAAATCTCAAGACGCCCCCCATTGCTCTTACACTACAGGATGAAAATGGACTATTAATTAATTCATTAAATAAGATGCAGGAAAATCTTACTCAAGTTATAGCGGGCATCCAAAAATCCAGTAATGAGTTGACTTTATCAACCCAAAATCTTTCCACCCATGCCCAACAAACTTCAGCCGGATCATCTGAAACAGCCGCTACTGTAAGTGAAATCGCAGCTTCTTTAGAACAAGTAGCGAGTAATGCACAACAAGTAGCAGCTTTATCGGAAAAGGTTTCAAAGGAAGCGGAGCAAGGCTCCCAGGGTGTCGAGCAAATAACGGGTCAAATTCAAAACATAGCTTCTTCAAACGACAATTCATCAAAGATGGTGGGGGAACTATCGAACACGCTAAACCATGTCAATCAGATTGTTGAATTGATTACGAATATTGCGGATCAAACCAATTTACTTGCTCTCAATGCAGCCATTGAAGCAGCCAGGGCTGGGGAACAGGGCCGAGGTTTTGCTGTAGTTGCGGAGGAAGTAAGAAAGCTGGCCGAACGATCCGGTATCGCTGCCAAGGATATCAATGAATTAATATCTAGAGTTCAAAGAGAGTCGCATAAGGTAGTACAGGCTATGGGGGAAGGTAACAGGCAAGTTCAAGAAGGGGTTGTGGTTGCTGAACAAGTTGGCCAAAACTTTAGGGGAATTATTAGCTCCATCGAAGTGTTAGTGGAGCAAATTCAAAGTGTGGCAGCTGCCTCCCAACAGGTCTCCGCGGGGATACAAAATGTTACGGCCACGGCGGAAGAGCAAACTGCTGCCATGGAGGAAGTATCAGCGGCTACAGAACAACTTGATAGAATGGCAGCTAATTTAAGTAAAATGATTGAAGGGTTTGAAAAATAAGGGTAAATTCCGAGCAGCTTCGAGGGCTGTTGCACAATTGAACCGATAATGTGTAGCAAAAAAGAGTGCGCAAAAAGTAGTTTTGCGACACTCTTTTTTGCATATCGGGAAGTCTAAAGCGTTTCAACATGCTAAGAGTGTTCAGGTCATTGTCAACAGCCATTACGGTAAATTCGACAAAATAATTTATTGTGACTTCACAACGATCTCTTGTTTGTCGTAAAGGTGACAGGAAAGTATGATTGTAATAGATAGTTCTTTCACATATCAACATGTAAGGAGGAACAGGATGATGGCATTTTTCCAAGAGCCCTTTCTGTACGGATAATTAATAATGTAAGGAGTGATAAGATGTCTATTCATACTGAATCAAACACTGCTAGACGAAAAAACAACTATTTTGACAACATACCAGTTAGCAGGCAACACCTATTACTCTTTGTCCTCATCGTATTATCCTATTTCTTTGAGCAATTGGATAACAATAACTTTGCCTTTATCGCTCCGGCTATCGTTAAAAATGGGTTTGTTACGCAAGCACAGATTGGTACGATCACGGGTATCTATTTCCTCGGTATGACCTTGGGTGGATTTCTGGGCGGTATCATTTCTGACCTAATTGGCCGCCGCAAAACCTTTCTCATGTCAATGTTGATCTTCTCTTCTGCGTCGATCCTTAACGGACTAACCAATAGTTTTGAAATGTTTGTCTTTGCCAGAGCAGCAACCGGTTTTGGTATCTTTATGATGATGGTGACTTCCATTGCTTATATTTCGGAAATGTCTCCCGGAGAAAGCCGCGGCAAATGGCAGAGCATCACCGCTGCAGGTGGTTTTTGTGCGATGCCTGTGATTGGCATCATCTCCAGAGCAATCATTCCAATGGATCCTGAGGCTTATCGGATCATCTTCTATCTAGGCGGTGCAGGCTTCATTACCTTTTTAATCGGCTTAAAGTACCTCAAGGAATCCCCCCGCTGGTTGGTTGCCAAAGGGCGGGTTGCTGAAGCTGAACAAGTAGTTAAAGAGCTCAGCGGTCATGATATCGACCTGAGCGAGGTTGCTAAGAATGTTCCGCCAAAAGTTAACGCTTGGGAGCAGTTTATCGGAATGTTCTCCGGCAAGTATATGAAGCGTACATCAGTCCTGCTCCTCTTTGGTATTCCGGCTAATATTTGTGCTTTTGTTCTGGCTGTTTGGATTCCGACCTTGGCCGGTATGAAAGGATTTACCATGGAACAGAGCCTAAGTATCGGCGTTGCCTTTATGGCCGGTGCCCCAGTGGGCATGTTCTTATTCTCCTTCTTCTCAGATAAAGGCGGGCGTAAGATTCCGTTGGCTATCGGGGTTATGTGTACAGCAGTTGCAGCTATGGTGTATGCCTATGTTGGAAACAGCTATGTTTTGACCATGGTCGTTGCTTTCATCTTAAACGCCTTTGTCATGGGCTATGGCTTCGTTGCCATGGCGTATGTTCCAGAGCACTATCCAACCCAAATGCGCAATACCGCAGTGGGTGCTATCAATGGTTTCCAGCGTCTGGGTGTGTCCTTCTCCCAGCCTTTCATCCCAATTATTGCGACCACCTATGGTGTTAAAGGTCTGTTTATCGGTATCTTCGTTGTCTACACCTTTGCTGCAGCAGTCGTATTTTTTCTCGGTCAGCGCACCGGTGGTATTCCTCTGGAGCAAATCGAGTAGTCTAGCGAAAGCGATAAAGTTGTGCCAGGTGTAAAAAATACTGATTTGTGTAGCCCATACTACTGCAAGGATCGTAGCAATGGATTAAAATCAAGAATGTGAAAGCCATAACAATAACGCTATAAATTAAGCTAAAAGCTTTTTTAACAATTCATCAACTAATTGATGATGTTTAAAAATAGTTACTATTTAAGGGAGGTAACAATTATGGGTTTACCAACAATTCATCCAACAGGTACTACTGTGTATAATCCAGAGAAGGCTTTTAATGGTTATACCATCTTCCAAGCCGCAGAACTGGGTGCCATGTTAATTAACATGAATGGTAAGGAAGTGAAGCTGTGGAAAGGTTTGCATGGCTTCCCCAACAAAATGTTACCCGGTGGTTATGTATTGGGCCACAGAGGTGCCAGGGATACTAAATTTGGTTATCAAGACAATGTTGACTTGGTGCAGGTTGATTGGAACGGTAACGTGGTTTGGGAGTTTAATCAATATGAATTTATCGAAGATCCAGGTAATGAACCTCGCTGGATGGCTAGACAACACCACGATTACCAAAGAGCAGGTAATCCCGTCGGCTACTATGTACCTGGGATGGACCCTAAAACCGATGCCGGTAATACTTTAATCCTGGCTCATAAAAACGTCTACAACAAAAAGATCTCTGACAAAAAATTACTGGATGATACCATCATCGAAGTGGATTGGGAAGGCAATATTGTCTGGGAATGGAACTGCAATGAACACTTTGACGAGTATGGTTTCTCCCAGGCCGAAAAGAACGTGCTCTTTAGAGATCCCAATATGCATGATTGTGGCGGCGGTATGGGCGACTGGATGCACATTAACTCCATGTCTACCCTAGGCCCCAACCAATGGTACGACCAGGGTGATGAAAGATTTCATCCCGACAATATTATTTGGGACGCTAGAGAATCCAACATTACCGCCATTATCAGCAAGGAAACCGGTAAGGTAGTTTGGAGACTTGGCCCCGACTTTACGGCCACCAAAGAGCTAAGAAAACTGGGTATTATCATTGGTCAACACCATGCCCATATGATTCCCAAAGGCTTACCCGGCGAAGGCAATATCCTAATTTTCGATAATGGTGGTTGGGCAGGTTATGGCTTACCCGGTCAAACCACGCCCTATGGCACCAAGGCCTATCGGAGAGACCATTCCAGAGTTCTGGAAATTGACCCGATCACCTTGAAAATTGTTTGGCAGTATACCCCAACCGAAGCAGGACATTTGCAACCGTACCATTCCCATCACTTCTATAGCCCGTTTATCAGCAGTGCCCAAAGATTACCAAATGGTAATACCATGATTACCGAGGGCTCTGGTGGTAGGTTAATTGAAGTGACCGCAGATCATGAATTGGTTTGGGAATATATCTCTCCTTACTGGGGTAAAAAATTCAAACTGAACATGGTCTACCGTGCTTACCGCTTACCCTACGAATGGGTTCCTCAATTGGCAAAACAAGAGGAAGTAGCCATTCCGCGGGTGGAGGTTACTACCTTTAGAATGCCCGGTGCAGCTCCCCTGGGTTGCGAGGATGAAACTGAAGTTGCAGGTACCTTAGGCTATGGCGAGGTAGATGGCTTCTGTGTAACCACCGTCGAGGAGGAAACACCCACTGACGTTGAAGATACTGATGATGAAGGTATTATTCGCATCTAAGACCCTTCGAGAGAAAAGGAGGGAATAAACCTTCCTCAGAGTGTTGAGAAAGTGAAATGCTATAGATATATGAGAAACAGCCATAAACCATAAAACTGAGGTTTATGGCTGTTTTTTGGCATAATGGAAGAAAATGAAAGATCGTAGTGGCTATTGGGTTTGCTATATCTACTATTTATAAACAGTATAATTATACTGTTATGGTGGAGTTCTTCTAATAACCGTATAATATAAAGTAAAGAAAGAATAAGAAAAACATTTTTTTTGTAATGTGCACTACGGACAGGGATAATTCCTTTTGTTACAATATACGTAAAGAAATCCAGAGAACGGGTATTAGTAATGGGCATTGTGAATGTTTTACTTTGAACTTGCTAAGCCTAAAAATAGTACTTTAAGGAGGAGAGCATAATGAATCAATTAGTTCAATTAAGACAAGAGATAGCAAAAATGAGGTTAGTGGATCTGGCCAAAGAACATGGCAAGGATTCATCAAGGGTTAACAACTATCGGCGGAAAATGGGAGACATGATTACTACAACGAAGGAATTAGATAAGGCTCCTGTACAGCAAAAGAGAGAGCTTGCTACTAACAAGGTAGCACCTCACAGATGGGCAGGCAATTACTAGAGTGGTCCCGGATGGAAGAAGATTAAAAAGAGGCTGGTCCTAAAGGCACTCCATGTACCTTTTGGGACCAGCCTCTTTGCTGTATCATTATATTTTTTGGACAAGGTCTGGATATTTCAAATCCTTTTTCAATAAGTTCTTTTCATTCATCCATTGGAGGATGTTATTGACATCTTCTTCTGTGGGCACCTGTGGCTTCGGATATCGCTGCAGGCTATAATCCTTAGCAATGGGTTCGGGGATGTTCACATTTTT
>CAMKDG010000108.1 GCA_946411205.1 uncultured Desulfotomaculum sp. | reverse complement strand
AGGTACTGGGAAGGTGTATCTGGGGCTCCTGGACATACCCTCTTACCTGACCATTAGCATTGGCAGAAACAATGATCGCCCCCAAGGGACCGTCTCCCAGGATTCGAATGGTTAAAATATCCTCTCCCTTTAGATTGGCTCCTAGTAGTAAGGCTGCCGTCATGGTTCGACCTAGTGCCGCTGCTGCCACAGGCCAACAGTTATGTCTTTTTCTTGCTTCCTCCACCGTGTCTGTGGTCCTGGCCGCAAATATGCGAAAGCTACCGTCGGTAGCGACTCCTCTTACCAAGTAATCCAATTGGCACAACCTCCATCCTTTGTTATCCAAAGTAAATCTTACCTCCTGCTAACCCTGCATGTCAATTTTTACGAAAATAGTTTGTGGTTTACAGAGTATAACAGAAAGGGAATCATGATTCACGCATAGAAGAAGTAGTATCATTTTGTCCTTCAAGGAGGTACTTGGATCTATGGCTGATCTAGATTTAACCATGGCAGTTTTAAGTATAATCCGTGATGCCGATAATGCCCCTTCACTTCAAATGATTGCCAACCGAGGAAATTTTTCAACCGAAGAATTAATTGAAGTTATCAATTCCCTTACCGCTCAACAATTAATCTTTTCCTTGGATGAAGAGGCTGGCAAGCCCATCACCTCTTGTCGTTTTTTAACCGTAAAGGAAGCTCAGCCAAGGGTAGATATCCTGGTTTCAGATTATTTATCTGAGCTGGCCGGCGAAGGCAGGCTTTACTTTGCCTATGGGACGAATCTTAATCCTGACCACATGTATCAAAATCGCTGTCCGGGTAGCCATTTTTTGTGCCGGGGTGTATTGGAGGGGTATCGGTTAGTTTTTAATCAAAGGGCTATCCCAGGCGGCATGGCCGGATTTGAAAGATCCCCCGGCAATATGGTCTGGGGAGTGCTTTATTGCTTGCCGCCCGGAGGGCATCAGATTCTCGATGCCAATCAAAAACAGATAAGTCAATGTCGTAAGATTCGAGTGGTGGTAAAGAGTTGCTTTGGTAACCTCTGTTGTGATAGTTATCGGACACCTGCTGATGACAGTTTCTTACCTAGCCGCCAGTATCTGGAAAAAATGTACAGTGGTGCTCAATTCTTTGGACTGCCTCAGCAATATCTCCGCTGGCTAGCCGCCTTACCCATTGGTAATTAACAGTTACCCCCCTGCCATTGCTGGACAGGGGGGCATCATCTTAAAAAAAGCTTCTCATTGAACGGGGTGCTAACTGAAAGGCTTGGGCCAGCCAGGTTAGTGACGTGATAGCCACAAGGTCCACGATAAAACTAGCCAAAATATGCCAGTTGAGATAATCCGCTGCGCCCGTTTGTAAAATCAAGGCCTCCATGGCTAAGTAGAGAAGAGAAATTAACAGGATATTAATAACCTGTAAAGACCCCTTGCGAGGCAAATACTGGGTAAATAAAACACCAATGACGAAGACCGGACCAAATATATAGAAAATCGAGCAACCTGCCCAGGGAATGATCAGATCATTAAATTGATATAAAGATAAATATTGGCCACCCCAATCAACCAAGGAGCCTAGGGCAACAGTAAAAATTCCACCAAAAATTGTTCTTCTTAACTGCTGAACATCTACCATAAAATAAAATAAAATCCAGGACACGATGGCTGTAATAACCCAGGGCAATTTATCTCCTCCTAAAACCTTTTATCCCTACTATTTTTGCATGTATGAGACAAATCTATGCAGACTAAACAGATATCCAGAAGGGATTTAGAATTATAAAGTAGAAATCTTATAGTTGATCTTTTAAGTAAAATTTAATATTCGGATTTCAAGGAGGGCTTTTCATGGCCTGGCAAGATCGGGGATTTGTTACCAGTAATCCAGATTTATTAAAGGATCAATACCATGCTAGACTGGTGACTGCAGCTACGGCAGTAGAATGCATTAAGCCAAATAATGATGTTGTGGTAGCCTTTGGTGTCGCAGAAACCCCTGTGCTACTTGATGCAATGGCCAACCGCAAGGATCAATTAAGGGAAGTTCGTATCCACCAAATGATACCCATGCGTCCGGCAAAATATCTGGAACCTGGCATGGATGAACACTTTACCCATGTGTCCTGGTTTACCAGCGGTACCAGTCGAAATGGTGTACAAAGCGGTCGTTTCGATATCATGCCCAATTATTTCTCCCTCTCACCCCGCATGTTTGCTGAATTTATTGAAGTGGATGTGCTGATGGCCACAGTTTCCCCCATGGATAAGTATGGCTTCTTTAGCTTTGGTACTTCCATAGATTACACCACTACGGTTGCTGAAAAGGCTAAGAAAATTATCCTGGTGGTAAACCCCAATATGCCCCGTACCCATGGCAACACCTTTATTCACGTAACCCAGACAGATTTCCTGGTGGAAGATGACTCCCCCCTACCGGAGATACCCTCGCTGACACCAGGAACCGAAGATTTGGCAATCGGCCAATTGGTGGCTGATTTAATCGAAGATGGTTCCACCCTGCAACTGGGGATTGGTAAAATTCCTAACGCAGTGGCTCAAGCCCTATTAACCAAAAAGAACCTGGGGATTCATTCAGAGATCCTTACAGATGGTATGGTGGACCTAATTGAGGCTGGGGCAGTTACGAACAACGCCAAATCCATCCATCGCGGCAAAGCCCTGGCCTGTGCGGCCCTTGGGACTAAAAAATTATATGATTTTCTCAATGACAACCCCATGTTTGAACTACATCCGGTATCCTATACCAATAACCCCAATATCATCGGCAAAAATATCAAGATGGTTTCCATTAATGCAACTGTAGAAGTAGATCTGTTGGGTCAATGCGCCTCAGAGACCATTGGGCCCATTCAATACAGCGGTACCGGCGGGCAAGTTGATTTTGTTCGGGGAGCTGTGCAAGCCCCCGAGGGTAAAGCCTTTATTGTCCTACATTCTACTGTGAAAGGAAAATCCAAAATTGTTCCCATGTTCCGAGAGGGAACTGTTATTACCACCAGTAAAAACGACGTAGACTACATTGTTACAGAATATGGCGTTGCTAAGCTATCCGGGCGTACCTTTAAGCAACGGGCAGAAGCCCTGATCAACATTGCTCACCCGGACCATCGTCCAGAACTAAGAGAACAAGCAAAAAAAATGGGGCTGGTATAAGTAAAAAGGGCTGTTGCATCAGTTTGGTTAGTGGTTGTTGATGGTGAGCTGCTTTTATAGGCCTTTAGCCATTGGCCGTTGGCTTTATTAGAAAATTTAAGCATCAAGAAGCCAAAGGCTAATGGCTAATGGCTAACAGTAAAAAAGGGGAGTGCCGCTTACTACGCAAAGTAGTTTGCGACACTCCCTTAGTTTTTTAATGGGAGCAGCCACCGCCGCCATGATGATGATGGTGATGATGTCCATCACCGCCGCCACAACCACAGCTAACAGGGCGGGTCACCAGAGTTCCTGCTGCATAGGCCTCGGCAACACTCTCCAAAGGACCAGCCGCTCCATTAACGACCTTAAGGCCAATTTTTTCCAATGCTTGGATCATATGTCCACCGATACCACCACAGATGATAACCTCAATCTGCTCATTTTTTAACATATTGGCAATGCCACCGTGGTTATGCTGCAATCCTTCGTTGGAAATAATTTGTTTGTTCTTTACTTTTCCATTTTCTACTTCAATAATGCAAAACTCTTGGGTAGTACCAAAATGAGCATTAACTTGACCTTCTCTTGCTGGCATAGCAATTTTCATTTGTTCTCCTCCTTTTATGTTATCAACATTTTTGTTGACCGATGCCAGTTCTCCCCCACAGCTACAATTTTTCGGCTTTGCTTTAGTCCTGCCAGGAACTTTAAGATACTCAACAATTTTACCGCAACGTAAACATTGATACCGCAACATTTTACCTGGCTCCTATTAGCTGTTTGACCTGCTGCCAGAGTTCGCCAAGGGATTCTTGGACTGCTCCTTGACCCAAAACTGTTACGGGAATTCCTTTTAAAACTGCTTCAGCCATGGTTGCATCATAGGGAATCTTACCAATAACCGGCACTTCTAATTTTTCGGCTAAATCTTCAATAAACCTGCAATTATCCTCATCCAAATTATATTTATTAATACAAACTGCCGTAACACACCCAAAACCCGACGCTACCTTAACGATTCTTTCTAAATCATGAATACCCGAAGCCGTAGGTTCGGTAACAACTAACGCTATATCAGTTCCCGCCAAAGAAGAAATAACCGGACACCCTATGCCGGGTGGTCCATCACTGATGATCAAGGATAAATTATGTTCCTTAGCCACCTCTCTGGCTTTTTTTCGTACCCGATTTACCAATAGCCCGGAGTTACCCTGGGCAATCCCTAATTTAGCGTGCACCATCGGACCCCATTTAGTATCTGAAACATACCAGTGACCAGAGAGATGCGGCTTCATTTTGATAGCCCCTGCAGGACAAACATGGTAGCAAACGGCACAGCCTTCACAGGCGTAGGGATTGATCTGTCCCTTTTGAATGGCCTTAAATTGACACAGTTCTTCACATTTTCCGCAATCGGTACAAAGTTCCGGAAGAATTTCTGCTTTCTTTTCACCATAAAACTCATAGGTTTCTTTTATGCTGGGATTTAGTAAAATATGAAGGTTTGCGGCATCTACATCACAATCGCAGAGTAAAGAACTACCTGCCAAGGTAGCAAAGGCACCTAAAATACTGGTCTTGCCGGTGCCACCTTTACCACTAATGATGGTTAATTCCTTCATTGTGCTACCTCCCTAGCCACCCTCTGGTAAAGTTCTAAGAACTTTGTCTTCCAGTGAGGATCACTTTCCACCAGAGTTATTCCCTTAGCATAGGCTCTGGCAATTTCAGTTTGGAGGGGAATTCGTAAAAGTATCGGCAGTCCTTTATCCTCGCAATAACGGTCGATGATATCGTTTCCGGGAACATCCCGGTTAATAACGACCCCACAGGCAACGCCTAATACCTGAAGCATTTCTACTGCTAAAGCCAGATCATTTAAGCCAAAGGGAGTTGGCTCGGTAACCAGGATACAATAATCTGTTCCGTCTACAGTGGTCATTACCGGGCAAGAACTACCGGGGGGACCATCGATAATAACGATACTGTCGGGATCTTCCTTGGCTCGTACAGCCTTAATCACGGGTGGACTGATGTGGGTACCTAATTTTAATATACCACTAACCAAGGTAAAGGAGTCTGCTTGGCTAATTGCCACCGCCCCCACTTCCCGGGGTGTTGGTTGCAATGCCTCGGTGGGACAAAGATGCCAGCAGCCACCACAACTGTGACAAACATCCGGAAAGATCACCAAGGTTCTTTTCATCAGAGCGATGGCATTAAATTGGCAAACCTCAACACACTTTCCACAATATTGGCACTGATCATAATCTACTTTGGGAATCGGTAAAAATACCTTTTGGCTGCTGGTTTGCTCCATTTTGAAAAAAATATGGGCATTGGGCTCTTCCACATCACAGTCTAATAATTGAACGGGCCTTGGTTGGTCCATCAAGGATAAGACAAGACTGGTAGCCACCAAAGTTTTGCCGGTACCCCCTTTGCCACTGGCTATGGATATTCTCATTCCACACCCCCCTAACTCCCATGAGGTCCAACATTGGGACCACTAGCCTTGTTAAGCTCACCGTTCCGATATTGTTCCAGTAAATCCTGCACCTTGCCCTTAGTACCCGTGTACACCTTAATCTCGGCAGTCTCTAACGCAGTGAAAGCATTGGGGCCAACATTTCCTGTAATAACCACATCCACTTGGTGGTTATGTAACAAAGTGGCTGTGGCAATGCCGGCGGCACCAGTGGACAATCGGCCGGTATTCTCAATAGCCCAGGTTTCACCAGAGACATCATCCACAATTACAAAATACTCACATCTGCCCAAGCGCGGGTTTAATTCATCTAATTGGGTCTGGCCAGAAGCGGAAACAGCTACCCTCATTTTACTCACTCCTTTTAACCTACTGGAACGTAATCCCCTTCACCAACTGCTAACTCATGGTCACCCTTTGACTTCCCCTCACCCTAACGGGAACCACAGCTTACTCTTAAAATCTTCCTAAATCATTTAACCTACCTTGCTTTTCATTTTAAGCAGTGTAGGGATATCTTCAAAAATCTGAATAGGGGCTTCTTCCACTAAACCATTGTCACATAACCGGGTAAACTCCTGATCAATAGGAAGAACCTCTAATACCGGCAGACCATCCAGTATACCCCCCTTCTCCAAAGCCTTGCCAAAAATCTCAAACTTCTCGCCGCACTTGGGACAAGTAGCATAGGCCATATTTTGTACAAAACCAAGTAAAGGAGCTTCCATCAGGCCGGCCATTTTAACAGCTTTCTTAACCACCATCACTGCCAAATCCTGAGGGGAGGTCACTACTATGATGCCATCCACAGGAATTTGCTGCAAAACAGTTAAAGGAACATCACCCGTGCCTGGAGGCATATCAATTAGCAGATAATCTAGTTCCCCCCAGTTCACATCTGTCCAAAACTGTTTAACCGCTCCTGCAATCATCGGACCCCGCCAAATAACCGGTTCATCTTCCTTTTCTAACAGAAGATTCAATGACATGATGGGGATACCTGTACGACTTTGGGCAGGTAACAGGAGCCCCTGGCTGGGCGGTACTCTTTTTACCCCAAACATCTTAGGAATACTCGGACCAGTAATATCTGCATCTAACACCCCTACTTGGTAGCCCAGCCTTTTTAGATTCACTGCCAGTAGGGAAGTGATCGAGGATTTGCCGACCCCCCCTTTACCACTCATGACAGCAATGACATTATTAATTTTACTTTGGCCACCGGGGTGAAGTTTAGGCGGTGGGCTGCATTTCTCTCCGCCGCAGGTACCTTCATTCATTTCTCCACAACTTGAACACTGTCCATTTTCATTACTCATCCTTTTCTCCTCCTCCATCTATGTGCATCTTTCCCGACTCTCTTCAAAGGTCCGCCAGTTCTTCGAACAGCATTTGGGGCACTTTGTATGATGTCGACAAAAGGTTCCTTCCCATCTATGGCCGCATTGACCACACTCCAATGGGCTAAGAGAGAGCCGAAAATTGCCTCCCTCCACCCTAATCGCTAAACCATTGATCAGTGCCTCGGAAATCTTTCTTCTTGCTCCTGTAACCATTCTTTGAAAGGTTGGTCTGGAAACAGCCATTTTTTCCGCACAAAATTCTTGTTCCAGTCCCTCCAGGTCACTCAGTCGGACAGCTTCTAATTCTTCCACCGTTAACACAACCTCGGATAATTGACTCATCGGAATACCCTGCGGTTTAAAATAAGTCACCCTGGGTAGTCTTTCAACCAAGCGGCACTTGGGGGGTCTGGCCAATTTTTACACCTCATTTTGATCTTTTGCTCATAACCATATTATAACTATAATGAACATATGTCAATAATTTTACATAACTATTTTTTGAACAAACTCCAAAGTTATAGCAAAATAATCCCCCAGAATTAATTAAATAAAACTTTTGTAATTTTAATTTTTTCCTACTTAATCCTACCTCTTTGATAATCTCAACCACTTCACAAAAGCACAGACAAATTTTGAAAAAAATAAACCCATCCACAAATGGATGAGTTATCGGCAGTTCGTATTCCTTTTGAAGTTAATGAACCTAACCCTCCACTTTCTTATTCACTGGGTATTACAAAAGCGAGAATTAAGTAAATCAATATGCCCGGAAACGCAGCAGAAAGTACAGAAAGAATTACGTAAATGACCCTTATCACGGTAGGGTCCATATCCAAATACTCTGCAAACCCGCCGCATATTCCGGCAAGCATTTTATGGGAACGCGAGCGAACCAATCGTTTCATCTGTATCACCTTCTCTTTAGATAATTAGAAAAACTTGCTTACGCCAAGTCTTTAGACGCCGGCGTACCCTAAGGGCACAAGTAAGCTTAGTTTGTCCTTATGCATATCGGGGATTTTTATACTTTCCGATATGCCAAAAATAGACTTTATTAAAATTTATTAGACAAAATAAACCATATTCCATTATACTATAATAAGAACTAACTAACTATCGACATAAGGGGGGATACGGATGAAAGTTTTACTATGGTATCTGCTGGCAGTAAACATTTTCACTTTCATCATGTTCAATCTTGATAAGTGGTTTGCTAGCACCGGAGGATGGCGCATATCCGAGAGAAGTCTCCTCATTGCCTGCCTGCTTGGAGGGGCACCGGGAGGTTATCTGGGGATGAAATTTGCCCATCATAAAACAAGAAAATCATTTTTTGCCTTTGGCGTACCAGCACTTGGTATTCTTCAATTAGTCTTATTCATTTGGATACTATGATATCATTGTTATTTTTAATTATAACACCCCGCTGCTTATTGCAGCGGGTTTTTTGATGCCCTGATAATTATTTTAAAAATTTTTTTCTTTCAAGAAGGATCATACATCAAGAAATAGAATAATATGTTTATGGTATACCAGTATACCATGATAAATTCGTTTGCTTCATCGTTACATATTTCTAGCCAACACTCTAACGAAAAAGGGAGGGGAAATACTTAAAATTATCGCTAGACACTAAGATTCATTAAAAAGCGATAAATTGGATACTTTTACAGAAGGAGTGATTTTAATGTCAGATAACAAAATAAAACCCCTTGAACTTCCGGATGATCAGCAAAAAATTCATACTGCTGCGGTGGCAGCAGCAGTAGCCGTTCCTTTCTACCTAGTCCTCTGGCAGTTGTTTGTGGCCTTTGGTCGGGCCAACATCTTTGGCTTTGGCGGAGGTCCTGCTGTAATTCCCTTAATTCAGCAAGAGGTTGTTGATAATTTTAAATGGCTTAGCACTGAAGAATATACCGATGCCTTAGCCATGGGCAATGCCTTACCGGGTCCTATTGCTACGAAGATGGCTGCCTATGTAGGCTACAAAATTGCCGGTATCTCGGGTGCTACCTCCGCTCTGGTAGGTACCGTTGTACCCACTGCTGTGGCCATGCTTGCTTTAGCCGGTCTCTATTTTAAATATAAAGATGCACCCCAAATGGTCGGTATGTTAAAAGCGGTGCGGCCAGTGGTGGTAGTGCTTTTAGTGCAAACTGCTTGGGAAATGGGTGCAAAGTCCTTTCCGATCCCAGTCACCTGGATAATCGCTTTAATTGCTTTGGTGGCCGTCTTTCAATTTAAACTGCATCCCATTATTTTAATTGTCTCTTCAATGCTCTATGGGTTATTCTTTTTAGCCCGCTAATTACCAAACCCAAACCCGCAACATAATCAGTGCATTTTTCGAGTCAAAGTATTAAACTAAGTTTAGAGAAAGATCCTTTTATGTGAATGTGCGGGGGGAAGATAAAATGTCTGAACTACTGATTAACGTTGTTCGTGGAGGCCTAGTGGAATCCCAACACCGCGGACATTTAGTAATCACTGATAGAGATGGAACTGTCACTTTTAGTTTAGGGAATCCCGATCATGTTACCTACTGGCGTTCAGCAGCCAAACCCTTTCAGGCTTTGCCTTTACTAGAACGTCAGGTAATAAAGAAATATAACCTATCCAGTCAGGATGTGGCTTTGTTTACCTCTTCACACAACGGTGAAGAACAACATACCGAAGCCATCCACCGACTTCTCAGCAAACTGGGTCTATCCGAATCAGACTTAGATTGCGGTATCTCTGCCCCTATGCATCTCCCCACCGCTAAGAAAATTTTGGCGTCAGGCAATGCCTTTACGGCATACCATAATGCTTGTTCTGGCAAACACTGTGGTATGCTTGCCCTTGCCCTTCTTTTAGAAGCTCCCTTGGCCGGATACATCCAGCCAGACCATCCGGTTCAGCAGGAAATGCTTCAGACCATCTGCCAATGTACCTCCCTATCACCTGATAAAGTCCGTCTTGGTGTCGACGGCTGCGGGGTACCGGTATTTTCCTTACCCCTCCGCCATATGGCCATGGCCTATGCCCGACTTTCCTTACCCCAAGGTTACTTTGAACCGCATAGATTAGAAGCTATGAATATCATCCGCCAATCCATGACGCAATATCCCTTTTATGTAGCAGGTACGGATCGTCTTGATACCCTACTGATGGAGGTCAGCCAAGGAAAACTAGTCGCTAAGCTGGGTTCCGAGGGAATTTATTGCATCGGAATTGTTGATGAGGGAATTGGCCTAGCCTTAAAAATCGAAGATGGTAATTCACGGGCCATTGACCCAGTGGTAATCCAGGTACTCCGTCAACTAGGCTATTTGAATGAGGATGCATTTGAAAAGTTGCAGCATTTATGGCAACCCATAGTAATGAATCATCGTGGCGATAAAATAGGTCATTTAGAAATAGGATTTAGCTCTCTGTCATCTTAAAATGATCAGTCATAAAATACATCACCTTCCATTGGTACTAGGCCACATCAAGGAAAGACATTAACAGTTAATTAACTTTCATCAATAAAAGTAGGGCGCAGCTTATAAGTGCGCCCTACTTTTATTGGTATTTTTATTTAGCAAATACGTGTCTACCAATTTGATCGGTTACTGGCCTAGACCAGACCCACTTACTTTTGGCGGTAACTGGATTCCAGAAATACAGAGCACCATTGGTCGGGTCGGCACCCTGAATGGCTGCCTGCGCTGCTTTTACAGATTCCTGGGTTAAAGGTCTTTTATATTGATTATTCATCACGGATTCAAAGGCCAAGCTTTCCTGCACCACTCCAGACAAAGTTTTAGGAAATTGCTTGTCTTCTAGCCGATTCAAAATAACAGCTCCCACTGCTACTTTCCCCTCGTAAGGTTCATCTGCCGCCTCACCTTCAATGACCATGGCTAACAGAGTAACTTCATTACGATTTAGGTTCCCCCGGGAAACTTGAGGCTCTCTAGGCCTTGTGTTCTTTACCGTAGTATCCTCTTTAGTATCCTCTTTTTGAATTGGCTCTTTTTCAGTAATTGTTTTTGCAACTTGAAAATTTTCTTGATTGTCTGCTACGTTAGCTTGCCCTGCTGGTTTGGTTAAAGGCACAACAGACATTCCTACTGTCGCAAAAATAAGCAGCGTTGCCATAGTTTTTTTGATATTAATCATTTTTTCACTCCTTTCAAGGAAAAGCAAAGCTTTTGCGATGTCTGGAGTTTGCTCGATGCGGTGCTTGGTTTCTAGACTAACATAGCTCGACCTAGAGATAAACCCACAAATACTGCCATACTTGGCAACTCGATACTGCTGCATAAGGAACCTTCGTTAAGGATACATTAGACCAATAAAGACTTTGGGAGGTATTTTTGATGGCGAATATTACAATTCACCTTAATCGAGTTGATGGAAACGAAGCAATAAAAAAAGTAGAGCAAGCCATCAGTAAGATCGGTTTTGAGGATGAATTAACGATCACTATGGCATCCTTCAATGCTCATCACTCTGATGAGGTAACCGATTTACTGGCTCGCAATCATTTCGATTATCAACCCATCGGCAGCCATGGCAATGAAGAATATATTATCACTGCCAGAAAAAATGCCAAAAAAAGATAATCTAAAACATACCACAGCCAACCTAGCACTTTTCTCCTTTCCCTATTCTCGTATTGATGAAAGTATTATATTTTCTCAGTATTTTTAGGACATGCCTTTGAGTGAAGCTTGCCCCTGTGCTCACCACAGGCAATTTTATTGTTAGCACAGTCTCCACAGACACAAGTTGTTCCCACGCAAGTAAGACATTGACAATCACTACACGGGCATCTCATAGTAAAATCAACCCTCAGTCCTCAGTGTAATATAAAAGTGATTACGGCCGATCAGTAAGGGGTGGTTTAAATTCTTTGGAAAAACCACCCCTAGGAACTAGATTAATTAGTCCCACAAACCTGAAAAGATTCCGGTTGTTTAAAATGAATGCAATCAATGCTTACCCCTTGCAGACTTTTTAATTCCTGTTCCATCTGCTGGTATTCATTTGCTGTGGCTTCCATCGTCAGCGTAATAATCCCCCGCTCCCGACTGGGGCTTGGAATACCATTCCGACACAAAATACTGCTGCCAAAACGAGTAATAACCTGCTGTACATCCGGGGCCTTGGTACCACGCTCATCTACCATCAAACCAACCACATAAATATCCTTCTGCACGCAAAAACCTCCCTTATCCAAACTTATAGCTTATTATGGCTAATTCTCTCCCAAAGATACCCCATTGGTCTAGCACAACAAAAAAAGTACTCTTAAGAACCCATTAAGCTGCTCCATACTTTTTCTATTTATAATCATTTAGTTAAAAACTCAGTAAGAAAGCCACGTTTCAATAGGAAACATGGCCTTTAGCAGCTACATAGGTTTTACATCCACACAATGGTTCTGCACCAGACATATCGGTGAAAATAGTAAGGATATACCAAATAATATATATTTATATTG
>CAMKDG010000107.1 GCA_946411205.1 uncultured Desulfotomaculum sp. | reverse complement strand
TGATTTTGCAGAAATCAACCATATTTTTGTCCCCACCGCTAAGGGGCCGCAAAAAATTGAGGTTCAGGACAAACCCGAGGGCCGGTACTCTGCCGGTCATTTACCGGTACCACAGGATATTACAGGTTTCTTTGAACAATTGGCGGCATTAACACCTCCCCTGGGCTGGCAACAGGAAGGACTTTTTTTGCTAAAGGAAACTGCCCTGGCATCGGAAAACTTGGTGGAGTGGTTTGGTCGCTTAATGACCTTTTTATTTAAGGAATGGGGCTTGGTCTTGCTAAATCCTGTGGAGCCGCAGGTGCGAAAATTATCAGGACAAATTTTTAAACAGGCTGTGGAGACAGCCCCCAAAACTGCCGAGCTATTGGACGAAGCCAGTGCAGAGGTGAGAGAGGCTGGTTTTGCTCCCCAGATACAGGGAGAAAAGGATAAGCTGCACTTGTTTTATTATCATCATCAACAAAGGACTGCACTGTATCAAAGACAGGGGGTTATCACGGATCGTCAGGGGAGTACTAGCTGGGATAAAGAACGACTTGTTGAATTGGCTAGGACCAGCCCGGAATCCTTTAGCCCAGATGTAGTATTGCGACCGTTGGTGCAAGAAGTATTATTGCCGGTGTTAGCCTATGTGGCAGGGCCTGGAGAGATAAGTTATTATGCCATGTTAGGGCGGATTTTTACATTATTTAACCTGCATATGCCGATTATTTATCCACGGCCAAATATTACCCTGGTGGAGCCTCTGGTGCACAAACTAATGGAGAGATATCAAGTGCCGTTAGAGCTAGTTACTACGGGTGTGGCGGATTATGCGGAGAGTTATCTAAAAGAAATGGACGGAGTTGGGGTAGAAAGTATATTTAAGAACTTTCGGCAAATGGTAAGTCAAAATCACAACGATGTTGTGAAGGAAGTAACAAAAATAGATCCCGAATTATCGGCTTTGGGTAAGGAGCATTTAAAACGGCTGCTCAAACTGGTGGACTCCTTTGAAGATAAAGTACAGCAGCGTCATCGTAAGAAGCATCAAACAGCTTTGGGACAATTTCAGAAGCTGAATCATATGCTGCATCCCCAGGGTGAATGGCAGGAGAGAATGTACAATATTTTTCCCTACCTGTTGAAATACGGGCCATCCCTGGTGCCAACTATGATGGAGAAGATAGACCCCTTTGATTGGAGAAAAAAAGTACTGTTTTTCGATTGAGAAAGTATTCACATTGTGGCGGGAATGGACTAAAATAAAAGAAAGGGAAAAAAGGAGGTGAACAGGGATGAAGTACCAAGTCAACCTGATAGAAGCCATCAAGAGATTCCGTGAAATAAATTTATTAGTATCTCCAGTACCAGGCACCAGTAAATATTGTATTGCTTTTCCGGAAGGGCACTCCACCCTGTTAAATGAAAAGATGCTCCTAGAAATGGCCTGCAATTTAAGGAGCGATCAAGCAGCAAAGGAGATTTATGAGCGTCTGCAAGCCTCCGCTAGGTAAGATCAATTGAATAAGCCAATAAAAATCTTCACCATGGTTTGACCAGGTGAAGATTTTTTGATTTTAAGATATAATGTAAATTAGAAAAACTTGGCCTGTTTGAACCCACTAGGGGAAAGCAGGTAGAAAACACAGTTTTTCTTATACTTTCATCAATAGATATTTTATAGTATTTGAAAGTGCAATGAAAAAGTAAGGGGTATGTTATGCTTGCCGTGAGTTTTTTCTTTGTTGTATCTGGCGTCAGTTTGCTATTGATAGGCATTCTAGGTTTATTTCTGAAACAACTGCAGGTGATTAAGACGGACCGAAAAAAATGGTTACTTTTATCAGGCGGCGGTTTTATGAATCTTTTACTCGGAATGTTAATAGCCATGACCTAAGCACTTAATTCACTCATAATATTTTTCCAGGTGGTCGGTTCCACATAACGGTAGCGGTAGCCATCGAGATAATAATCTTTGCCTCGTAAGGCCTTTTTGGTTAAGATGGTGGGTCCCTCATGACGAATGACCCGATAGATACCGAGCATTAGATCAGGGCGGATGTCTGTATTCACCTCGGAAGTAAATATCCATAACAACCGGGGTATTTTTTTAATTCCTGAGGGAGAAACAATTGTAGCGGCCATGGTTCTCAAGATATCTTGGTCATTTTTACGTTTCTCCAACCGAGTGTCTTCAAAGGCTTGTAAAATGGTGATCTTAGTTCCTCCAAGCTCAATAGCACCGATCAAATTGCTGGCTCTTTCGATGACAGGTTGGTCAAAGGAAATATGGCCATCAATCCTGGTGCGCAAAGCTTTCTCCAAGCGTTTGGTTAAGCCCGTTCGTCCTTCCCTGTTCCAGACAAGTTCGACGGTAGCCTGTTGTGAGCCGACTCCCTCCAAATGGGCAAAAATAGGCACACTTAAAATGCCGATTTTCCCTGTAACAGAATCAATACTCATAATCGTAACTGCCTTGAGGTTGTCTCTGTCGGTCCAAATACACAAAATATTGGTTTTGTTTTGCTCTACGGTTGCCGTTTCCCCAGGGAGCGGGAAGAGCAACAGGAACAATAGAAAAAGTGCTAAGGTGAGAGTACGAGATTCCTTTTTCATAAAAGGTAGTATATCTAATCAGACAAGTTTTATCCAAAAAAGCATCTTGCTGTCAGTTCAAGATGCTCCACTTACCTAATTGCCAAAATTAGCCAGTTTCCCTGCAAACTGCTTCATTTCATCAGCCATCTGGCCGAGCTGGTTAACGGCTGTACCTACCTGTTCCGTGGTATTGGTTTGCATTTGGGCGATGCTGGAGGTTTCTTCAATCCCATCAATAATAGTTTTCATGGATTCTTCAATATTAGCTAGAATAGTACTGATCTTTTTAGCTGAAACAACACTGTCCTCTGCTAATTTGCGTACTTCATTGGCCACTACGCCAAAGCCACGCCCATGATTCCCTGCCCGTGCTGCTTCAATGGCAGCGTTAAGCCCTAATAGTTTGGTCTGGTCAGCTACTTTTTTAATAAATTCAATGACTTCATCGGTATCTTTAAGATGCCTCTCTGCTCCGTTTACAGCAGAATTTAATTTTTCACAATGATTACCCAGCACCTGGGTAACTGCGTCAATCGCGGCAGGGACACTTTGGACGGTTACATTTAATTCTTCGGCCATGGCTGCCAATTGCTGGGCCTGGACTCTTAATTCCTGAGCAGTTTCTTCCTGCCCCCGGGCTACAGTATACATTAACTTAGACACAATGGCATCTGCCAGATGAGTATGCTCTTGCTTATGTTCCATTAAAGCTTGGTTGACAGCGGCGTTTCCTGTAACATCTAAGACCACATCCAAGTTAGGAACCTGCAGAAGTTTTTTAAAATCAAGAAAGACAGGAATGCCAGATTCCTTAGCGGCTACTAAAGCGGGTGCACTCTCATTAATATCCGCGATACCGATTAAAGTTATATCAGCAAGTGAAGACATTAGGCGCAACATGGCTAAACCACCCCGACCCCCACCCACAATACCAACTGTGATCATTTTTTGACAACCTCCCCTAAGATTTCCTTCGGAATATCCTTCGCAGGTATTCTCCATCGTGCCCTAATTATCCTACCAGAGTTTTCGAAAAAGTTTGTCATTTTTTTAAAGGGAGAATTATAATAGATCATTACAAAGATTAAGCTATCATTATAATTGCAAAACAAATCCGGGGTTAGAGCTTCTGAACCCCGGATTTGTTTTGCTCCTTGAGAAAAGTGACGAGTATTTTAAAATCAAAAAATAAATCCTTGGTACCTAATAATGATGCGGGGAACCCTGAAATTAACGATTGTGAAATTCCTTCAGGTAGCAAAAAAGTTTGAACGGGGTTGACCCTACCCTAACAGGAGCCCTTAGAATCATAAAAAGAGGTGAAGTTAAATGCTTTATACGGTGAAGGAGATTTCTGAATTAGCAAAGGTGACAGTAAAAACCATGCATCATTACCACAGGATAGGTCTTTTGCTACCCTGTTGTATTAGTGATGCAGGATACCGGTTGTATGGAGAAAAAGAGCTGGAACGTTTACAGCAAATCTTGTTTTATCGTGAGCTAGACTTTCCCTTGAAAGAAATAAAAAAATTATTGGCTGGGGAGCCGGAACGATTATCAATCTTGTCCTGTCAGAAACAACTCCTACATTCTCGTATTCTAAGGATGGAGCGTTTAGTTCAGACAATTGATGAATCGATTCGGTGCACCACGGAAGGAGTAATGATGGACCAAAAGGCAATGTTTAATGGCTTTGAAAGTGAAGAAAAGTGGAAGGAAGCTTTGTCAGAGCAGAGCAAGTATTTGAAAGAGAAGTATAACTATGACTTAATTGAAGATAACCTAATTGACGTAGCAGCCATGAATCAATCAGCCCAGGAAGCCATGCATTTTATGGCAGGAATGGCTCATGCACTAAAGGAGGGAGTAAAGTTTGACGATCAGGAGGTGCAAAATCTCATTGAGAGTCACATTTATTCCTTAAATAACCAAGGGCATGCTACCACTGCGACAAGCTTCGCGGCCCAGACAAGATTCTTTTTACAGGATGAATTTCATCGCAATATGCTTGAAGCCCAACAGACGGGTCTTTCGTATTATCTTTATGTGGCGGCGGAAGACTTAGCAACGAAGAAGATCTAGAATTAAAGTAGAGAGTTGTGAACAGACCGCTGTTATCGGTAACGGCGGTCTGTTTACAATTGTAATGATCAATAAACTAAACAGTTATTGGTTTTGCTATGTGATAGAAAAATTAGACAATTATATTGTGAAATCTTGTTTCAAGGACTATAATAATAAAGATTAAATTGTCTGGGGGTTGAGATATGTTGCTAAAAAACAAGGACAATAGGATGTTTTCCATTCGCTATAAGCTTTTGCTTGGTTTTGGTATTATATTACTTTTAACCACGGTTGGGGGATTGGGAATTCTCTCGATGTTGGAGCGGGTTAATACATCTTATAACCAATTAATTGAATCTGAAGTTAAGATAATGAACCAAACACAAGCCACTTTAATTAAATTTGAACAGGCAGCCTTGGATTTAAGAGGATATATGTTAACCGGCGATCCCAATTATATGCTTCGCTATCAGGAAGGAATGCAGAGTGTCCAGGGAGTTATTAATGGGCTAAACCAGGGTATTACCAATCCCGAAGGTAAAAACTACGTAAACACCTTGGTAAAATCATTTCAAGATTTTCAAGTCTACGCAGATCAGGCTGTAGCGTTAAAACAGCAGACCCTTCAGATGTCAGATAAGCTGGCTGGTTACCAGCAAATAGAAGATTTTTTAAACAAGGGTAAAGGGATCATGGAGGGAGTAGTACAGGCGGGTAACGCCATTGTGTTTTTTATGGATGACCAGCTTGTCAAAGGAAAACAAAGAAACAATATCATTTCACTGGAAATCCAAAAATATGCTGTGATCGGTATTATTTCTTTGCTCCTAGTTAGTTTGTTAGCGGCCATTATCATTATCAAGAGTATTAGCCAACCCATTAAAGATCTTACCAAACAAGTAAGCCGGGTTGCTGAAGGAGATTTATCTATCGAGAAAGTATGGGTTAAGAGTACGGATGAATTTATGGTGCTAGCCAAAGTTTTTAATAAGATGACAGAATTTTTGAGAGGAATTCTGTTGGAATTAAAAGATAAATCCAATCTGGTAGCATCCAATGCACAGCAACTAGCATCCACCATTCAACAAGCGTCTTCCATTGCTGCGGCATCAGCGGTAGCTATGCAGCAAATAGCCAGTACGATTCAGCAAGTAACGGGAAATACGCGCAACGTTTCAAGGATGGCTGAAACAACCAGCCAGCAGGCAAAAGAGGGGCAGGTAGCCATAGACAACATCCACTATCAAATGAATCAAATTACTGCCTCCACGAAGGAAGTTGGACAAGCTATAGGAAAATTAAACAGCACGTCTCAACAAGTATTTCAAATTGTTGATTTAATTACAGAAATAGCGGAACAGACCAATCTATTGGCTCTAAATGCCGCTATTGAAGCGGCTCGTGCCGGAGATCACGGAAGGGGCTTTGCCGTAGTAGCTGAGGAGGTTGGCAAATTAGCGGAAAGATCAGCAACTGCTGCGGGAGAAATCAAAGTGTTGATTGCCTCGGTACAAGAAGAATCTGCCCGTGCAGTAGGCGCAGCGGGTAAGGGTGAAAAAGAAGTGGCAGGTGGCAGCCAAGTAGCTTTGCAAGTAGGATCTGTGTTGCATTCTATTATTCAATCGGTGGAAGTTGTTGAAAGCCAAATTCGTGAGGTGGCAGTAGCCTCAGATCAGATGTCCGGAGGATTATCGGATGTTGTAGATACTATTCAAGAGCAGAACTCTATTATGGAAGAAATTGCCTCTATGGCAGAGGGTTTTTCAACGATGGCGGCTGAACTTGAACAGATGTCCACAACCTTCCGACTAAGTGAAGAAACTTAATAATCAGGAGAAAATAGTAAAACAAATAGCCAAAGAGGGGCAAGAATAATTTCTGCCCCTCTTTGGCTATTTCTCGGAAATTTATATTGTCGATTTTAAAGGGTGTGTGTGCAACCTTTTGCTTTTTTCTGCGTCTTAAGAGATGAACTAATTAATTTATCAAAAATGAAAGAAGGTTTTAACGTGCCAAGGGTTATAAGGGGGAAGGTCTCCCTCTGGCTATTTTTCTTTGGTATCATGATTTTATTAACCGGTGTACTATTTTATGGTTTGGTTTTTAAAATGCGGCCTGCGGAGGCCACCAAAGTACCCGCTGGAGTATTTGTTCAGGGGGTAGATTTATCTAATCTGGAAAAGGAGCAGGCACGGCAAAGGATAAAGGAAATTGAACAGGATCTACTCAATAAAAAAGTAGCTTTCACCTATCAGGGGCAAGCTTGGTCCAAGCCTTTAAAGGAGGTAGGTTTTGTAATAAATGTAGAAGATATGGTTAACCAAGCTATGGAAAATAGTGATTCCCTGGTGTGGCAGGTTAAAACCTATCTTCAGCCGGTGGAGAAAAATATTAATTTGTCCATTGCCATAGACAAGTCCCAACTAGCATCGATGCTAACGCCTCTTGCACAAGCGATTGAACGTCCTGCTATTGAGGCCAAGTTTTTTGTCGATGATCACGGTCAGGTAGTAATGATTCCTGATCAAACCGGACTTATAGTAAATAGTAAACAAATTGAAACGGATTTAATGCAGCTGGATTTAAATCAACCGGAGTTGCAAATACCCCTATCAATAAATAAAGTTGAGGCAACCAAAACTCTGGCAGATATCGAGAGTATGGGGATCAATGGCAAGCTAGGAGAGTTTACAACTTTTTTTGACGGAAAGAATAGTAACCGTACCACGAATATCAGAATTGCTGCCAGCAAGATCAACGGAACGATCCTCTCACCAGGGCAGGAATTCTCCTTTAATAAAATAGTGGGAGAACGAAGTCAACGGGCCGGTTATCGCCCGGCGGCGGTTGTTGTGGCCAACAAATTCGAGGAGGACCTGGGAGGTGGGATTTGCCAGGTATCTACAACCCTTTACAACTCCGTTTTGCTGGCAAACTTGAGTCCGGTAGAACGCCATAACCATTCCCTAGCTATAAGTTATGTTCCCTTGGGCCGTGATGCCGCGGTGGCTTGGGATCAGTTGGATTTTAAATTTAAAAATACCCTTCCCTGTCATGTTTATCTGAGAACTGTGGTGGCCAATGATCACATAACGGTTCAAGTTTACGGCGATGCAGCTTTGAAAAAGAATATCACCATCCGCAGTTGGGTAACTGAAACTATTGAACCGGATCATGTCTTAAAAGAGATTGACCCTACCTTGCAACCCGGTGAAGAGGTTGTGGTGTCTCCATCCTATACGGGATTTCGGGCGCAGGCAGAAAGAATTATTAAGGAGAACGGTGCAGTTGCCAGTAAGGAACCCCTGCCAGGCAGTTATTATCGGCCAGGACCTAAAGTCATCAAAGTAGCTCCAGAAGCAAGTGAACGTAAGCTCTAGAAGGGGTCGGGACGTCGACCATCAGCTTTTAGCTTTTACTTTCCCCTAGGGGCAATCAATTTGCAATAACTAAAAATAGAGTAAGGTGTCTTGAGGGCCGATGGCAGTAAGGGAGTATCGCAAAACTATTTTTTTGCGACACTCCCCTGTTTTTAGGCAAATCTCTATCAAATTTCATATTTCCTGTTCGTTGTCCACAACAAGGGGGATCTTTTTACCCACTGTAAAACTTTCCCTTGGTTAAAGTTGTAAACGGCTTTATAAATAATATCACCTAAGAGCATGGCTGCCAGTGCATCTAATAATACATGCTGTTTTACAAAAAGTGTAGAGAGTATGATCAGTAGAGCTATGCTGCAAATAATAAAACTATTTTTCTTATTCTTTATTTTACTGGTATTGATAGCGGCCATCATTAAGTAACTAAGTAAGCAATGAATACTGGGAAAGCAGTTAAACGGTTGGTCTTTTGTGTATACCCAAGTGACCATTTGTGTGAAGAAATCATTCCCCGCCAGTGCTGGACGAGGTACCGTGGTTTGATAAAAAAAGTAAATGAGATAACAGATGATTAGACTAATATTTATACTGGCTAAGGCATTATAATAGGTCTTGCGATCTCTAAGACATAGGTAAGTGAGTGTGGCAAAGATGAAAATATACCAACCACTGTAAGGTAAAATAAAGATACTCAGAAAAGGTAAACTTCGGTCAATATCCGTAACCAGGCTGTGCACCCCACGATATGGATTATTTAACAACAGATAAAACACATTGAGAGCTGGAATCGATAGCATAAAGCCTAAATGCTTTGCAGTATCCTTTATCTGGTTCATTCACTCATCATCCTTCTATATTCAGTACATGTTTTACTATAAAGGATGATTCTTAATAAAAACTTTGGGTATTTCTTAAGAAATTCTTAAATTAGGATTAGAGAATTATAATTTAGAGATACTCTGTCCGCCAAAATAATTACGCAACCTAAAAAAACTTCAAGATATGTATCTTCCTTGGTAATAATTTTTCCTGAATATAGAGCGTTTTTGCCTTCATTTTAATACTGTATTGTATAAGGTAAGCTTACTTTCTAGTATCTACTCATTAATTCTGATAAAATAGTGGGTAAAAATGAAAACAGCTAAAGTGGAGGAACGAATGTCAAAGAATATAGGGATTATTGACCTAGGCTCTAATTCGATCAGATTGATTATGATGAGAATTGAAGCTAATGGCTCCTATAAATTATTGGATGAAATAAAAGAGACAGCTAGAATTGGGGAAAATATGGGTCCTGAACGGGTCATTAAACTTCCTGCTGTGGAACGGGCAGTTCAAACGATTAAACTTTTTCAGAAATTTTGTCGGGCCAATAAAGCCGATAACGTTTATGGTGTCGGTACTGCTGCGGTTCGCACAGCTGCTAATGGCGTGGAAGTTTTGGAAACGATTATGCGGGAAACAGGTGTGTCCTTTAGAATTCTGGACAATGAAGAAGAGGCCTATTACGACTATATAGGTGTCGTGAACAGCATGGATTTTAGTGATGCCTTAATCGTTGATATCGGTGGTGGCAGTACCGAGTTGATTCTTTGCCGGGACAGGAAAATTATTCATTGGACTAGTCTTCCTTTTGGTGCAGTGAATCTGACCGAGGAATTTCTTTTATCACCTTTGCCACAGCCCAATGAACTTAGTAGCATGGAGAAGTATATCAAAAATCAGTATGCCACCGTTCCTTGGTTGGAATCGGCAAAGGGATTGGAGATTATCGGTGTAGGCGGTACCATCAGAAATTTAGGCCGTGTCGATCGAAAACGAACTCGCTACAGTTTAAATGTTTTACATAATTACCGTATTCATAAAGAGCGGGCTAAAGAAATCTATCATAACCTACATAATACTACCATTGAAGAAAGAAAAGCTACGCCGGGATTATCTAAAGAACGGGCAGATATTATTATAGGTGGCTTTGCAGCGGCAGTCTCCTTAGTAGATTTTATCGGAGCTCCAGGTATTCGCATCAGCGGTGCCGGTCTGCGTGAAGGTGTTTTTTACGAGCACTTGTTCCGGGAGTGGCCCGAACCTATTGTTGATAATGTAACCGAGCATAGCGTACAAAATTTTATGGATTTGCACCAGGTACGGCGACATCACGTCGAGCATGTAGCGAAGCTCTCACTTTCACTGTTCGATCAACTAAGGACGCTCCATGGCTATGGTCTATGGGAACGAAAAATCTTGCGAGTTGCGGCCCTATTGCATGATGTAGGGAATGTGGTAAGTTACTATAATCACCACAAACATACGATGTATGTACTGCTCAATTCCCGGTTAAATGGGTTGTCTCACAGAGAATTGGTACTGGTAGCCCTTATTGCTGCCTGTCATGGAAAAATTGATCTTAAGTTTAAACTACAGCAGCATTCGGATGTGCTGTTTCCGCAGGATGGTAACTTAGTGCGTCGTCTGGGTGTTTTGCTCCGCATGGCGGAAAATTTAGATCGCACTGAGGCCGGGGTTGTGCAGGATGTAATTTGTACGATCAAAGAAAAAGAAGTGCAAATTGATTGTGTCTCTGTAGAAAATGCCGATTTAGAAATACGTGAGCTTTACAAGAAAGTAACCAACTTTAATAAGGTATTTGGTACGAAATTTAAGTTTCCTAAAAAAAATACCCCGTAAAACAGGTATAATACAAAATATCATTACAGGAAATATAGCCATCGGAGAAATATAAGAACCTTGGTCTGAATAAGATAATGATAGAGAAGAGAAGTTGTTCCCAAGCAGTTGTGAATCGAGAGGAGTGAAAGCCTCTACATGTGGCTGGTTCTTGGTGTATTTCTAATCCTGGCCTGTTGTCTTAAACTTGTTTTATTTCCATTGCGGTAATATACCGCAATTTTTTTATACTTTCAGGAAGTATAAAAATTCTATTGACGAAAGTCTAAGAAAAACTAAGGCTTCTGCCTACGTCAAAGACTTGGCACAAGCCAAGTTTTTCTAATGGGGTGTATTGGGGAAGGGAATTTTGTCTTGGGGAAAGAAGTAATAAAGATATAAAGCGGATTAACAAGTGAGGAATGATATGCATGATTTTTCGAGTTGCCAGCTTTAATATCAATTCTATCCGTAGTCGCAAAGAAATGCTGCTGAAGTGGCTAGAGCAGAATCAACCGGATGTTATTTGCCTCCAGGAGACCAAAGTTAAGGATGAGGATTTTCCGATAGCAGACTTTAAAGCGGCCGGTTATCAGGCCGTATTTAAGGGGCAAAAGTCCTATAACGGGGTGGCTATCTTTACTCCCCACGAAGTGACACCTATAAACAGTAATTTGGGTGATGTGGCAGAAACAGGTGAAGCCAGATTGATTGCTGCATCCATCAAAGGCGTGAATGTAATAAACACCTATATCCCTCAGGGGCAATCTCCGGATAGTGAGCGGTTTCAATATAAAATAAACTGGATTAAAGCCCTTCGAGATTATTTTGATCGCCATTTCACTCCCGATCAACTGGTACTTTGGATGGGTGATTTTAACGTAGCCCCGGACCCCATCGATGTGCATCACCCGGAAAAGATGCTGGGCAAAGTGGGGTTTCACCCCGCTGAGCACCAGGCGTTACAGTATGTTAAGGACTGGGGATTTCAAGACATCTTTCGCCTACACCAACCAGAGGGAAAACAGTTTACCTTTTGGGATTACCGTATACCCAAGGTTTTGGAGAGAAACCTTGGCTGGCGCATTGATCACATCTGGGCCACCGAGCCTTTAGCAAAACTCTCCATCAAGTCATGGATTGATAGAGAGCCAAGATACCAACCGAAACCCTCCGATCATACTTTTATATTGGCAGAGTTTGCCTTACCGGAGTAAGAGAGCTTACAGGGGAATTTGCCGCTAATTTCCCCTGTGCTACTCTGATACAAACTTTAACCAACATAAAAATAAGTAAAGATTGATGTTGACTTTTGAATACCCATTAGCTATAATAACACTTGTCGACAGGGCAAGTCGCTCTAACGACAGACATTTACAGTTCGGGGCGTAGCTCAGTTTGGGAGAGCGCTACCTTGGGGTGGTAGAGGTCGCAGGTTCAACTCCTGTCGCTCCGACCAGTAAAATCAAGGCTTTCGAGAAATCGGAAGCCTTGATTTTTTTCAAAGATTTGTAAGTATTTGCTGTGATTGATATGTTACTGGTGAAAGGACCGATTTAATCATCCAAACTGGAAACTCAATTTAAATTGTGATATTATAAATTTAGATTGAAAGGTGTAAACTACAAAATAAAAGACTGTAGGTGCTGGTAACACCCACAGTCAAAATACAACAGTTGCCCTCTTAAGGGCTGGCTCAAGGTAATAGACCTCCCGTTGCTTGTAGGCTCAAGGGAGGTCTACTTCTTTCTATTATGCGACAACATAGCCACGATTAAG
>CAMKDG010000106.1 GCA_946411205.1 uncultured Desulfotomaculum sp. | reverse complement strand
CGGACCCATAGGCAGCACTGGACCTACAGGACCTGTCGGAGCTACCGGAGACACTGGGCCTGTCGGACCTACAGGCAGCACTGGACCCACTGGATCTATCGGACCTACAGGGGACACCGGGCCTACCGGACCTACTGGTGACACAGGTCCCACTGGCCCGACGGGCGAGGCAGGTACGATGGCGGACAGCACGGGATGCTTTGCCATCAGGCAGCTGGCTAATCTGCTGGAGCAGATAGCGGTCCTATATCCCACCACTACCATGACCTTGTTTGTGGATCAGCTGGCTACATTGTCAGGGGTAGCTATTGGGCTATATACTGCTCCCAGTGCCGATGATCCGGGACTATTAATCATACAGAGTGGCTCGGATTACGGATATGTATCGTTAAGCAGAATTGCCGCGATATATCTTGGTGCGGGTTCGGTGTATGACCCAAGTATTACCTATCTAGCTCCTCCCGACCCCTACTCTCCAGGCTGTGATACGGACTATATCCTTGCTGTACAGTCAGCCATGTCGGTAGGGGATCAGATTTCCTTCGGTGCCGCGACAAATACCACTGGAAGCGGTGAGGTGTATATCAATGAGCCGGGCATATTGGTGCTCAGTGACGGTTTAGGGAATACCCCCGTATTTATGTTCACCCCGCAGATAAGGTATCTGGTCAAGGATTCACTGCCGTTGGCCAAAATGACGGGTGAAACAAAAACGGTTAAAAAAGTCACGATCCAAAACAGTTAAGATGGATTTGTCTTAAACATCGGCTCATTCACATGTATCATTGCCAGGAATTTGTTGAGCATTTTCCTCATGGTTTCTCTGGTAGGTTCATTATTATGACCACATAAGTTAGTATCTACTAATAGCAAAAGGATTTGCCATAGGGAAATCCTCTGTAATTGCCATAAAAGTAGCCCTGAACCGTGGATTTTTCATGGTTTAGGGCTATAAATGTTTTGAGGCAACTGCCATGCCTGGGGAAGCGTGAATCTACGAATAAATGAGGTAGTCCGATTACATACTACTATATATTTACTATTTTTGAAAAATACTGAGTGGTAAAGCTGATTAGCTAATGTAAATATCACAATGGAGGCCAAATAAATGGACAATCGTTTCGAAAAATTATTTACTCCCTTCAAAATAGGGTCAATGGAGGTAAAAAACCGCATTGTCATGTCGCCAATGGGTACTAATTCTGCCAATATAGACGGTAGAATTTCAGTAGACGAAATAGATTATTTTGAAGAGAGGGCCAAAGGCGGTGTCGGCATGATCATAACCGGTTGCATGTTTCTCACCAAAGACTTGGCCCAAGGTTCACTGGAGGGAGTGTTGGAGGATAACTATGTAATTCCTACGTTGACAGAATTATGTGAAGCTGTTCAACGTTATGGCACAAAAATATGCGCACAGATTAGCTGTGGCACAGGGAGAAACGCTTTTCCCAATATGTTTGGCGACCCACCTGTATCGGCATCGGCCATACCGTCACAATTTAACCCCGATGTATTATGCCATCCCCTAACAGTGAAAGAGATTAAAGCGATCATGGATCAATTTGCAGCTGCGGCCAAGAAGGTACAAATGGCAGGTTTTGATGCCATAGAAATTCACGGTCACGCGGGTTATCTCATCGATCAGTTTATGTCCTCCATCTGGAACAAGAGGGAAGATGAATACGGTGGTTCCCTTGAAAATCGTATGCGCTTTGCGGTGGAAATCGTGCAATCTATTCGAAGTGCCGTGGGAAAGGATATGCCGATACTATTTAGAATATCCTGCGATCATCGCTTCAATGGCGGTAGGACCCTTGAGGAAAGTGAAAAGATGCTGAAGATATTGGAAGAGGCCGGGGTTGATGCCTTGGATATTGATGCCGGTTCCTATGAGAGCATAGATTATATATTCCCCCCCACTTATCTTGGCGATGCTTGCATGGCATATGTATGTAAAGCAGCCAGAAAGGCTGTATCAGTGCCGCTACTGAATTCCGGCAACCATACGCCTGAGACGGCGGTAAAACTGATAGAATCCGGAGAGGCTGACTTTGCCATGTTCGGTCGTCAGCTTATTGCAGATCCAGATATGCCAAAGAAGCTTTTGGAGAACAGGCGCCAGGATGTACGTCCATGCATTCGTTGCAATCAAGACTGTATAGGTAGAATAGTCGATCGCTTGACTAAAATTAGTTGTTCCGTAAATCCCCAGGCATGCTTTGAAAAGCGTTTTATAATTAAAGAGACAAAATCTCCTAAAAATGTGGTGGTTATAGGTGGTGGCCCGGCGGGGTTGGAAGCTGCCAGGGTAGCAGCCCTAAAGGGGCACCAAGTTACACTCTACGAAAAATATGGAATCTTAGGGGGGCAGCTTACCAGTGCTGCCACGCCACCCTTTAAAAAGCACCTTAGAGAACTTATAAAATGGTATGAAGCCCAGTTGGCGGAACTTCGGGTAAAAATTGAGCTAAATACCGAGATTAAGAAGGATGACGATCCTATTCTTGAAAAGGCTGACCAAATAATCGTAGCAGTGGGTGCAGTACCCACAAATCCACCGATATCTGGCATAGATGGTTCTAATGTTATTGGGATCATCGAGGCCCATCTCAATAAAGAGCTGATTAAGGGGGAAAACATTGTCATCGCTGGTGGTGGTCTCTCGGGTTGCGATAGTGCCTTGGAACTGGCGATGGAAGGCAAAAAAGTGACAATCATTGAAATGCGGGAAAGTGTCGGTCCGGATGTAATGTTCATCAACGCCGCGGCGCTTATGCCAATGTTAGAGAAATACGGGGTAAGGTTACTTCCCGGTCACAAAGTCCTATCCTTTGATGCAAGAGGGGTAAAGGCACAAAAGACAGATGGCTCAGAAGTATTTATAGAGGCCGATACCATCGTCACTGCTTTTGGCGTAAAACGAAACAATAAATTATTTGCAGATATTAGCAGCAAATATCACATTAAGACACGTCCCGCGGGCGACTGCGAAACTGTCGGCAATGTAGGTACTGCCGTTCGTTCAGGCTTCTTTGCTGGCCTAGCAATAGAATAAGTAAAGTCTTACCAATGTTATACCACCTAGGCATAATACGATTAAGTGGCGGTTGCTCTACGAAACATTCAGTTCGGAGAGCAACCGCCACTTTTGCTATTTTTATCCTAAAAACCTCAGGACCCAGTAAAAGCAGATCTCTAAGCTAAGCCGTTGATGATGCTCTGCCAATCACAGTAGCGTTCGATGTTTTCAAGGGCTTTTTGAATACTTTCTTGATGACTGACGGTAATACGTCCGGAAAGCTCACTGAGGCGTTCGATGGTATTGTAGGTATCGTAGTGCACCAGAATTACCGGTACGCCCTTTTCAACCGCCCGGCTGATGACCTTGACATCCGGGTATAGTCCACCGGTCAGGATAATGCAGGAAGTACTGGTCTCTAAAGCGGCCAAAGCCATATCGGCCCGATCGCCGCCGGTAATAAACACCTTATTACTGGAACGACGCATATGACCAAGGGCACTTTCAATGGTCATGGCACCAACCATAATGTCCTCTACCAGAAGATCCAGGTTGGCTTCTCCGGTTAACAGCTCTCCACCCAGTAGTTCGTATACCTGAGCCACGGAAGGATTCGATAACTCTCGTACTCTCGGGACAATCCCCAGGGTACGAAAACCCAGTTCGTCCAATAAAGGTTTGTAAACACCCTCAATTTTCGCTTGAATGGGACGGGGCACGTGGGTAAAAATATTACCCAGCAGAGGCACACCTTTATTTTGGATGTGTTGGTTAAAGAAGATTGCTTGGTCCAGACTGTAATCGTTTTTAATATTTATCAGATACAGTGCCTGCGCTTTCAATTCCAAGGCTAGGGAAGGGGCATCTAAACTAAGGGTACCCATAATGTGTGGAAAGATAGCGCTATCGATAATGACGATATCAACACCCGTAGCAATTTCCTCGTAGGCCTTTTTTATGGTCGCCAGCATTTCCACGGAGCGATTGCCTCTGGATAAGTAAAAGGGGCTGGCGGTAGTGGGTGAGATAATTTCTAAAGGGGCGGACATGTTTAATAATTCTTTCATTAAAGTAGCGTCTTCATAACCTTGGCTTACTGGCTTAAAGTAGGCTACCTTAAGGCCTTCTTGTTGAAACTTGAGTGCCAGCCCAACGGCTATGACTGTTTTACCACTGCCTGCGGAACCCATAATGTACAGGTTTTTCACTGGTACCACCTCGCTTTTAGATTCAATAATTTTTATCACTATATTTCTACGGTTATTTTAACATCTAAAGCTGAGTAACCTTCTGGGTAGGCAAATACCGGGTTAATGTCCATTTCACTAATTTCTTCAAAGTCTAAAATAAGTTGGGCAGCTCGTGCTACCATGTCGATAATACTCAACATATCTGCCGGTTTATCTCCCCGGTAACCCCGTAACAGGGTAGCAGCCTTGGTTTCGGCAATCATGGCGGCAATTTCCCCGTGGGTTATGCCCCGGGCCAACCGGAAAGAAACATCTTTTAGCAAATTAACATAAATGCCTCCTAGACCAAAGGCAATAAGAGGTCCAAACTGCATATCCCGGGTCATTCCCACAATAAGCTCGGTGCCCTTGGGCATCATTTTACTAACCTCAATACCATAGGGAATAACATTGGGTAGATAACGCTGCACATTTTCCATGATTTCGATAAAGGCATCCCGTACTTCTTGCTCATTATTAAGGCCAATCTTTACCCCGCCCACATCGGTTTTGTGCATAATCTTCGGGGAGGCTATTTTGAGTACCACTGGGTAGCCCATTTCCAGAGAGAGCTTCACTGCTTCATCAGGTGTAATAGCCAACTTCACCGGCGCAGCGGAAATTTTGTAGGCCTCAGCTACTGCCGCCGCTTCACTACCCAAGAGGACACTGCGGCGGTCTCGAATGACATCATAAAAGATGGCTTTTACTTTATTCCGATCCACATCATCAAAACGAATGACTTCTCCTTCCACGGCAGTGTCTAAGCGACGCATATAATTGACCATGCCTGCTATGGCCTGGATAGCCGGTTCAGGGAAGGTAAACACAGGAATTTTAGATTGGGACAGTCTTTTGGCACCCTTTGCCAGTGAGACGCCACCGATATAAGCTGCTAGTAAAGGTTTATCAGGATATTTCTTGTGTAGCCGAATCACTTCCTGAGCAATGGCTTCCGGATCTGTCACCGCAGTGGGACATACCATTACCACTACGCTATCCACATAGGGATCTTTTAAAACTGCCTCCAGAGCAAAGGCGTAGCGATCTGCCTTGGCATCGCCGATCACGTCCACAGGGTTATAAATATTGGCTTCGGTAGGCAGATAGGATCGTAGAGCATCCAACGTTTCTTTTTCAAACCGGGCCATCGATAAGCCGGTATTTTCGATGGTATCGGAAGCAACAATACCTGGACCACCCGCATTGGTGACAATGGCTACCCGGTCACCCTTGGGGAGGGGTTGATAGGAAAAGCAGGTTGCCAAATCAAATAACTCTGTCATGCTACGGGCACGCACAATACCAGCTTGTGTAAAGGCTGTTTCATAGGCCAGATCACTACCGGCCAAAGCACCGGTATGAGAAGAGGCCGCTTGGGCACCCGCCTGGCTGGTGCCGGATTTTAAAACGATAACCGGTTTTTTTCTAGCTGCCCGGCTTACCACTTCCAAAAAATGCTTACCGTTATGTACATCTTCTATGTAACATAAGATAACTTTCGATAATGGGTCGTCAGCTATGGCATTGATAAAGTCTGCTTCGTTAAGATCTGCCTTATTCCCTAAACTAAAAACTCGACTAAAACCAAGACCAATGGTTTTAGACCAGTCCATGATAGAAACCAACATGGCGCCACTTTGAGAGATAAAAGCAATGTCTCCTTGCAGGGGAAAACCTGCAGCAAAGGTTGCGTTTAATGGGGTATGGGTATCCATAATGCCGACACAGTTAGGGCCCACCATACGAATACCATATTTTTTGCAGATGAACAGCAGCTTCTTTTCCAATTCCAGCCCTTCAGGGCCAACTTCTTTAAAACCGGCGGTAATAACGATAACATGTTTAATGCCTGTTTTACCGCAATCCTCCATGACGTCAAGACAGGCTTTGGCGGGAACCGTAATAATAGCCAAATCAATCTTGTCTGGGACTTCAACCAGAGAGCGATAACAGGGTAATCCTGCAATTTGTGATTCTTTGGGGTTAATGGGATAGATCTTACCGGCAAACCCGCAATCAATCACATTTCTTACAATGACATTGCCAATTTTGTCAGGCTTATTGGAAGCCCCCACAATGGCTACGGAGTTTGGGTGAAATAAGGGTGTTAAGTCCGCCATTGACCTCACCTCCCTGTAGTAAATAACACAACTAATAATCGTTTTAACAAGCGGATATACTCTATTATATTATAATATGATGCTAGTTTTTCCACAGACTCACTACTAATACCTTTTTTTAAGCTCTATAAAATGTGAAAATATTTTGTAGATTCTTAACCATAGTTGAATCGTTAGACCCACTAAAATGAGTAGCAGAAAAGAACCACCCATCATACATAGAGATCCTGTTATGATAGAAAGAGGGGAGTAAGTCAGCATTTCTACTACGGGTGCCATTGCTGGTAAGGTCAGGGAAGAAGCTAGCGGTTTGTAAAAAAGCCAAGTAAAAAATCCTGCCAGCGCAGCGTGAGCAACGCGGGTAACCATAAAGAGACGCATCCGGATATCTGTTTGGGCAATCATGCTGGCCACTTGGGCATGGATCGACAGTCCGCTCCAACCAAGAATGAGGCCTACCGCCATTAATCTTTGCAATTCCGGAGCATTTGCTTCTGAAGCAAGTTTAGTGCCAATGGTCATTTCAAACAACCCACTGGAAATGGCTGTTACTACGTCAGGGGAGAATCCTAGGGGTAGCAGGACGATAGACAGAAAAGATGAAATCAGATGAATAACACCTAGTTCTTTTAACAGTCTAATAATGACAGCAAATAAAATAATGAAGCCTCCAATATTTAAAAGTTTAGAGACCGAGGAGGCAACAGCTTCACCCAATAGCTGACCAAGGGGGGGGCTTTCTTTGGCATTCTGTAGTAAAATCCGTAATGCCTGTCGAAAGGACCAGGGTACTTGGGCGTTGTGGATGGTACGCTCACAATCGTGTCTGCCGTAAAAACGCAAAACAAGACCTAACAGAAGATTCGCCAGGTAGTGAGAACCAGCGATAACAACCCCTAAATCCGGACGGCCAAACATACCTACGGCTACAGCTGTGAGCATGAATAAGGGGCTGGAATTATTGGTAAAACTCATTAAACGTTCGGCTTCCAAGCGGGTACACAGCTTTTGTTGCCTCAGTTTGGCGGTAACCATACTGCCAATGGGAAACCCACTGGTAAAACCAATTACCATGACAAAGGCTCCGGTCCCTGGTACATTAAATAAAGGCCGCATCACCGGCTCCAACAGCACACCCATAAAACGTACCAGTCCCAGCTTCATTAAAATTTCCGATGCAATGAAGAAGGGCAACAGAGAAGGGAACACAATATTCCACCAGGCCTTTACGCCGCTAAGGGAACCTTCATAAACAATTTTGGGTTGAATGATCATCCCCAGTACAAAACAAATTGCCAAAGAAATCCAGAGAAGAGAAGAGAAGTTTTGTTGAACATGAGTAAATTTATGCTTTTTGGTTAGCAAAAACATCACCTCGAAGATCGATAAAAAATTGCCTAACAATATAATATATAAATGGAAACCTTTAACTTTAGACCAAAGTAGAGGTGAATTCCCCTTATACAGTAATTTTCCTTGACAAATAATGAGTGGCTTTATATAATGAATTTTGTTAAATATTGAGGTGACCCTAACAAGTGCAAATAAACATTCTTAAATTAAGGCATGCACCTGGCGAAAAACTTACTTTTCAATTTAATAGTGTGTTGGGAGATATTGAAGTAAGCGGGCAGCATTTTAGGTTTGTTGGTCCTGTGGCAGCCACTGGAGAAATAGTCTCTAGAAACAATCACTTTCAGGTTACGGGTGTTACGAAGGCTACGATTTTGGCCCAATGTGTAAGTTGCTTGGAGTCCTTTGCATTAGAGGTAGAGGGTTCGCTGGAAGAGATTTATACTAGGAGCGAAGATATTAATCAGATCGACCCGTCTTCAGAAATGATCGGGTTTATGGGAGATAATATCAATATTGAACCCGAGGTTATTAAGTCGCTGATTATTGAACTCCCTATGCGACTTATCTGTAGCCCAGAGTGCCAAGGCCTTTGTCAACAATGCGGATCTAATTTAAACAAAACCAAATGTAATTGCCAAAATGAAACGATTGATCCCAGATTGGCAGTACTTAAGAAATTACAACAATAAAGTTTTGACTTTTTGAAGGGGGTGTAAGAAAATGGGTGTACCGAAAAGGAAACTTGCTAAGCACCGGGGAAGACAGCGCCGGGCTATGAATATGAAGTTAGAAGCCCCCAGCCTGGTAGCCTGCCCACAGTGCCATGTTTTAATCCAACCACATCATCTGTGCCCTGAGTGTGGTTACTACAAAAACCGCGAAGTTGTTGCGGCTAAATAAGTAAGTAATTATTTATTATGAAAGTGAAAAATAACCCTTCTTCAAGGAATTGAGGAAGGGTTTTTACTTTTTATGGTAAATAATTATGAAATAGTTTGCATTACAAGGGCTATCTGGGTATAATTAGTACCAGGTACTAAATATGGTATGGTGGTACATCATGGTTATGGTTGGTAAAGGAAAAACTCAAAGACAACGGGAATTGGTCAACTACCTTGCTAATAATCCCCTGTTAAAGGATGGGGAATTGGCAGAGCTATTTGGTGTGAGTGTTCAGACTATTCGCTTGGACCGCTCTGAACTACAAATTCCTGAATTGCGAGAGCGTATGAAAGCTGCTTTGCAATCCGGCACTACCTTACGGTCGCTGGGGAGTGACGAATTGGTGGGAGAATTGCTGGAAATCCAGGTGGCTCACCAGGGGCTTTCCCGGCTGATCATTAAGCCAGAAATGGCCTTTCGTAAAAATCTAGTAGCAAGGGGACATCATCTGTTTGCTCAGGCTAATTCACTGGCTGTAGCCTTGGTGGATGCGGCAATTGCCTTAACCGGGGCTGCTAATGTTATGTTTAAGCAACCAGTTAGAGTGGGTGAAATCGTATTGGCCCGAGCTACAGTGAGCAGCCAAAAAGGCAATAAAACAATGATTCGCGTTATCTCAAAGGTAAAAGAAACTACTGTATTTGAGGGTATATTTACAGTATTTGCTTTGGAGGAGGAGTGCAAACCGTGATAAGGATTGCTTTGGATGCCATGGGGGGAGATCATGCACCGATGGAGATTATCCGCGGTGCTCGGGATGCTGCCCATGAATTGGGTGTTCATATTATTTTAGTTGGTCACGAAGAGAAAATTTTAAAGGAATTGGACGGCGAAGAAGTAGGGAACCAGATCTCCATTGTGCATGCTCCAGAAGTGGTGGGGATGGATGAGCATCCGGTAAGTGCCATCCGAAAAAAGAAAAACTCCTCTATCGTAGTGGCCACACAATTGGTTAAAGACGGTGCCGCAGCTGCTGTGGTATCTGCTGGTAGCACAGGTGCCCAAATGGCCTCTTCCTTATTTGTTTTAGGCCGTATTGCCGGAGTGGATCGCCCGGCCATCAGTACCCTGCTCCCCACAGCTAAGGGGGTATTGGTTTTGTTGGATGCCGGTGCTAATGTTGATTGCCGTCCCCAGCATTTAAAACAATTTGCTGTCATGGGTTCCTTATATGCAGAAAAGGTATTAGGACTACCCTCTCCCAGGGTAGGATTGGTTAATATTGGTTCGGAAGAAACCAAAGGCAATGAAGTAACGCTGGCAACCCATAAACTCTTGCAGGAAAGCAGCGTGAATTTTGTTGGTAATGTAGAGGGAAGAGATCTCTTCCTGGGCAGCAGCGATGTGGCTGTTTGCGACGGTTTTGTGGGAAATGTTATCTTGAAATCTGCTGAAGGCTTAGCGATGATGATTCTAGGGATGTTTCAGCAAGAATTGGGAAGAATGGAAGATGTTATTGGCCGTGAACGTATTATGCATCTAATGGGCGGATTTAAAAGGCGTATGGATTATGCCGAATATGGTGGAGCGCCGCTCTTGGGGGTAGACGGGGTGTCCGTCATCAGCCATGGTAGTTCCCGGGCCAGAGCCATTAAAAATGCGGTACGTGTCGCCAAGGAAACCGTGGAACAGGGGTTAGTTCCAGCTATTAAGTCAGCTATCGAGAAAGATGTTGTCAAGGGGGTAGAAGCGTAGATGCCCAATCACCTGATTCAGGCCGGCATCCTAGGAGTAGGTAGTTATGTGCCTGAACGGATACTCACCAATAAAGAGTTAGAAACTATAGTGGATACCAGTGATGAATGGATTCGTACGCGAACTGGTATCAAAGAAAGAAGAATTGCTGATCCAAGTCAATCAACCTCAGATTTGGCAGCTATCGCCGGACGCAGGGCTTTAGAACACGCGGGAGTAAAGGCCGAAGAACTGGATTTAATTATTCTTGCTAGTTGTTCCAAAGATATGATTATTCCGGCCGGGGCTTGTTTGGTGCAGGATGAATTGGGTGCTTATAATGCCAGCGCCTTTGATTTAGAAGCTGGATGCAGTGGTTTTAACTACGGGTTAGTTATTGCTTCCCAATTTGTGGCTACCGGTGCCATGAAACGTATCTTGGTGATCGGGGCGGAGGTCCTCTCCAAAGTACTGGATTGGGAAGACCGGAATACCTGCGTCCTCTTTGGAGACGGAGCCGGTGCCGTGGTGGTCGGTCCTGTGGGTCCTGGGGAAGGGATCCTGGCCAGCAAACTAAGTGCCGAGGGTTCCGGTTGGGGGCATCTGTATATCCCGGCGGGAGGCAGCAAAATGCCGGCAGATCCCATTACCGTGGAACAAAAATTACACACCGTCCATATGAACGGTAAAGAGGTTTTCCGTTATGCTGTTAAAGTAATGGAGGAAGCGTCCCAGAGTGTAATAAGTGCAGCCAATCTTCAATTATCAGATATCGACTTACTAATTCCGCATCAAGCCAATATAAGAATTATTGAACACGCAGCCAAGAAATTATCGGTGCCCATGGATAAAGTACTGGTTAATCTGGATCGGTATGGTAATACCTCGGCAGCCACCATTCCCCTGGCTTTGGATGAAGCAGTGAAAACCGGACGGGTGAAGTACGGAGATCGCGTTTTGATGGTAGCCTTTGGAGCAGGTCTTACTGCCGCCGGGGTGGTACTAAAATGGAACTTGAGGGAGGGAGAATAATGAAACTAAAAACCAACCTGTGTAACTTATTGGGAATTGAATACCCCATTTTACAAGGTGGCATGGCTTGGGTATCCACTGCCGAACTGGCCGCAGCAGTATCTGAGGCAGGAGGACTGGGTGTGATCGGCTCTGGACATGCTCCTACGGAATGGTTGGAAGAGCAAATCAAAAAGGCCAAAAGCCTCACCAAGAAACCCTTTGGTGTTAACGTTATGCTCATGTCTCCCTTTGCTGAACAGAATATGGAGTTAATTATGCGCGAAAGGGTTCCGGTGGTTACCACCGGTGCCGGTAACCCTGGCAAGTTTATTCCTGGGTTAAAGGAAGTGGGTACCCGGGTCATCCCGGTGATTCCCTCCGTCGCTTTGGCCCAACGGATGGCTAAGGCCGGTGTGGATGCCGTTATTGCCGAAGGTGGTGAATCCGGTGGACACATTGGGGAATTATCCACCATGCCTCTGGTGCCCCAGGTGGTTGATGCAGTAGAGATTCCGGTTATTGCTGCCGGTGGTTTCTTTGACGGTAGGGGTCTCGTTGCAGCTCTGGCTTTAGGTGCTCAGGGAATTCAGATGGGTACCCGGTTTATGAGTGCTACCGAATGTACCATTCATGATAATGTCAAGGAACTGCTCATTAAGGCTAAAGATCGTGATACTATTGTAACTGGCCGCACCACCGGTCATCCGGTACGGATCATACGCAATAAACTGGCTAAACAATTTGAAGAAAGAGAACGCCAGGGGGCTCCGGTAGAAGAACTGGAGCAGATGGGTGTAGGACGACTGCGTATGGCTATGGTGGAAGGAGAAATACAGGAAGGTTCTGTAATGGCCGGCCAAATCTGCAGTATGATTAAAAAGGTTGAACCTGCCAACGACATTATTAAGGATATTATGACCGGTGCTGAGCTTGTCTTGAACCGGTTGGGCAGAGGGGAGTTCTAGGGATTGTCTAAAATTGCCTTTGTTTTCCCCGGTCAAGGATCTCAAGCAGTGGGTATGGGCCGGGAATTATATGATAACTTTTCGGTTTTTCGGCAGACTTTGGAGGAAGCAGACGATGCCCTGGGCTTTAAGCTTAGCCAAATGTGCTTTGAGGGACCGGCAGAAGAATTAAACAGCACTGTGAATACTCAGCCGGCGATTTTGGCTGTCAGCGTGGGGGCTCTCAGGGTACTGCAGCAGGAAGGTGGGGTAACACCAGGGCGGATGGCTGGCCACAGCCTTGGGGAGTACTCCGCGCTGGTGGCTACCGGTGCTCTGCAATTTGCCGAGGCTGTGCGGGTGGTTCGTCAAAGGGGAAGCTTTATGCAAGAGGCTGCCCCTGCTGGCTCCGGAGGGATGGCTGCCATTCTCGGTTTGGCCCGGCCTAAGGTTATCACCTGCTGTCAGGAGG
>CAMKDG010000105.1 GCA_946411205.1 uncultured Desulfotomaculum sp. | reverse complement strand
GCTCAGGCTGGTCTGCGACCGGGCGTTGCCAAATGGGAATTAGAACCGAAAGAGATAGAAAAAATTATTCGAGAGCAACTTCCCTCCGTAGCCTGGGCAGGAGTCTATATCAAGGGTACCCATGTGATCATTGAGATCGCAGAAAGAAAATTGGTGCAGGAAGAACCTCATAAGGGACCTGCTCATCTGGTGGCCAGCAAGGCCGGCCTGATTAAAGAAGTGTTGGTATTAAACGGACAAGCAAAAGTAAAAGAAGGGGAAACGGTGCTGCCGGGTAGTATCTTAATTAGTGGTGAGGTTTTACAAGAAGTTAAACCGGAAGCAACCAACCAGCCGTTGCCGGAAGGTCAGGAACCAGCGGCACCCCAATACGTCAGCCATTTTGTCCAGGCCAAAGGGATTGTCAGAGCTAGAGTTTGGTATGAGGGCTATGGGGAATGTCGTCTGGCAGAAACCATAGAAAGACGGACAGGGCAAGAAAAAATATCCTTTTGTATTAAATTTAGGGGTAAGGAAATAATCATATCAGGACCTAAAGAGTCGCCGTATCAACACTATGAAGTTAAGAAGATCGTGAAAAGCCTGCCCCAATGGAGGAATATTGAAATTCCCGTCGAAGTTACAACAGTGCACTACCTTGAAAAGGTTGTATCTCGTCTTAATCATGGTTTGACAGGTGCCAAACAAATTGCAGAACAGAAGGCAATGGCAGAGATTAGTGCCAAGTTGCCCAAGGATGCTAAAATAGTGGAACGCCGCTTGGAAGTGGTCGACACAGGGCAGCACGAAGATCTTGTTAGAGTAAAGGCTTTTGTGGAAACCATAGAAGATATTGGTGTAATCAAACCGCTCAAGACACATGAGGAGGCTAAGGATTGACCGACAAAATGGAGCTAAAGGTGATCATTGATGACAATGAAGCCGCAGCGGAAATTTTAGGTAAGCAAGATGAACATATTAATTTAATTGAGCAAAGTCTAGGCATACGTGTGGTGGCTAGGGGAGAAGAACTGATTTTGCAAGGTTCTGCCGAACAGGTAGAGCAAGGTAAAGAAGTTTTTTCTCAACTGCTGGAATACTATCAATCCGGTAACCATATTGGTCGACATGAAATTAATTATGTACTGCGAGCCGTGAAGGCGGGAGTCAAACAAGCCTTAAGCAGTCTGGCCAAGGATGTAGTCATGGTTACGGCTAAGGGAAAACAAATTAAGCCCAAAACTTTGGGTCAAAAGGATTATATTCGTAATATTAAGAACCATGATGTTGTCTTTGCCATTGGTCCCGCTGGTAGTGGTAAAACCTACCTGGCGGTGGCCATGGCTGTTAATGCCTTACGCAAAAAAGAAGTTAACCGGCTAATTCTTACTCGACCGGCAGTAGAGGCAGGGGAAAAATTAGGCTTCTTGCCCGGAGACTTGCAGGAAAAAATTGATCCTTACTTAAGACCGCTTTACGATAGCCTGTATGACATTTTAGGGTTAGACCACACACAAAAGTACCTGGAAAGAACGATTATCGAAATTGCCCCCTTGGCCTATATGCGGGGAAGAACATTGGAAGATGCTTTTATTATTTTAGATGAAGCCCAGAACACAACTCCGGAGCAGATGAAAATGTTTTTGACCCGCTTGGGACTTGGTTCTAAGGCGATCATTACAGGTGATATTACCCAAATTGATCTGCCTAAAGGCCAGAATTCCGGTTTGGTGGATGCCAAGGAAGTTTTGCAGGAGGTTAAGGGTATTGCTTTTCAATGGATGACTGGCGCAGATATTGTACGACATCCCCTGGTGATGGAAATTATCCGTGCTTACGAACAACAGGCTGAACAGTAGGATAGGCCTCGCGGCATATCAGAAGGATAAACTTTCCGATATGCGTAGGGGCAAACTGGGTTGCCATCGACGTCTAAAGACTTGGCGTACCTAGAGGGCCTAAACAAGCCAAGTTTTTCTAAGTTGGCCGGGGAGTGATAAAAAATGGTTTCAATACGACAAGTAGGCGGAGGCCTGGCAAAGGGTTTTAAATACCTCTATAAAAACGAAAATTTTCGTCGCTATTTAGCTGCGTTGTTATTTTTTGCCCTTATTACCCTATTGGTTTCCTTTGAGTTTGTACCAGAAAAAGTAAATTTACAGTTAGGGCAAATATCGTCATCCACCATCTATGCACCCCGGGCGGTATCGTACACCGATCAGACGAAAACCACCGAAGAACGGCGCAAGGCGATGGAAAAGGTACCGAGGGTACCCGAAATTAATCAAGATGTATCTACGGTAGTTCGCCAGGATATTAATGAGGTACTAAAAGAAATTAAAACTGTGCAGGCAGATACCGAAAGTGAACCTGCGGCTAAGGTAGCTAAGCTAAGAGCGAGTATCCCTTTTAGCCTACCGGAACCCATTCTTACAGAACTAGCCAAGGGCAATCCCACCAATACCGATCAGTTGGCGGCAGGTGTTGTTGGTGTTGTTACAGAGTTTTTGGATCGGGGAGAAGGTATTAGCGCGGAGCAATTAGCAGAGGTAAAAGAAAAGGCTGCTACCCATATTGCAGATAGACAATTTGCCGAACCCTATCGAATTCTCGGGCAGGGTTTGGTAAAACATTTTCTACGCGCCAATGCTTTTTTTGATAATGAGAAATATCATCTGCTGCAGCAGGAAGCTGCCGAAGGTGTACCCGCTGTACGGGTGAATATTCAATATCGGGAACGGATTATTACCCAAGGCGATGTGGTTACCGAAGAACACATTGCAAAACTCCAGGCCTTAGGGTTATCCAGGCCCCAGCAAACCTTTACCACGTTATTTGGTACCGGGTTGTTGGTAGCCCTGTTAATGACGGTAGTACTGCTGTATACCTATATTCACCATAAGGACATCTTTCGCCATGACAGTTACCTTTATTTAATTGCGATTGTTGTACTGATTACCCTGGTGGTATCCCGGGCAGTGATGGCAATCAATATCAGTAAATGGCCTGAATTTGGCACTTTAATTGGTTTTTTAGCTCCCGTGGCAGCAACCGGTATGTTAATTACCATTCTATTGGAATCGCGGTTGGCATTGCTGGTGGTAATGAACTTGGCCCTGCTACTGGGGGTAATGTCCGGCAATCAGTTTCACTTTGGATTGGTAGGATTTGTTGGCGGCGTCAGTGGTGTCTACAGTGTTTCCAAGCTTAGTCAGCGTGGGGACCTAGTACGGGCCGGTATTTATGTAGGAGCGGCAAACGTTATTATTATTGCCATTGTAGGGCTAATAGCAGGTACCCCCTGGTATTTGCTGATTACCTCTGCCTTGGGCTTAGGCATTGCCAATGGGTTGTTGTCTTCCATTCTTACCAACGGAGCGCTGCCTTATCTGGAAACCAGTTTCGGCATTACCTCTACCGTTAGACTGCTGGAGCTTTCTAATCCCAATAACCCGTTATTGAAGAAGCTGTTAACAGAGGCCCCCGGTACTTATCACCACAGCATTCTGGTGGGGAATTTAGCGGAAGCGGCTGCGGAAAGTGTAGGCGCGGAACCTCTAGTGGTGCGAGTGGGGGCCTATTATCATGACGTTGGTAAAATTAAGCGGCCCTATTTTTTTATTGAAAACCAATTAGGGGGAGATAATCCCCATGATAAAATAGCACCTTCCCTGAGTACGTTAATTCTTACTTCGCACGTTAAGGATGGCGTAGAACTGGCTAAAGAGAATAAACTGCCGCAACCTATTATCGATATTATTGAGCAGCATCATGGCAAGAGTTTGGTAAGCTTTTTCTACCATAAAGCGTTGGAAGGTGACCGCTGCGAGTCGGTCAATGAAGAGGATTTTCGTTACGAAGGGCCAAAGCCCCGAACAAAAGAAGCGGCCATCGTTATGTTGGCCGACAATATCGAAGCAGCAGTACGTTCCTTACAAAACCCCACAGCTGGTAGGGTGGAGGGACTGGTCCGGAAAATTATTAAAGATCGGCTAATGGATGGCCAACTGGATGAGTGCAATTTAACCCTAAAGGATTTGGATGCCATCGCCAGCAGTTTTGTCCGAGTCCTGTCAGGGATTTTCCATAACCGAATTGAATATCCTGATATGAAACAGGAGATGGAAAGGAGAAAAACTCCGCATGGCGGTTCTCGTAAGTAATTTGCAAGAAGAAATAACAGTGGACGAGCAGTTAATTAAAATGGTAGAAGATGTCGTTACAGAGAGCATCAAATCCGAAGGATATTCTTCAGAAGCTGAGGTTAGTCTAATCTTTGTGGATGACGATTATATTCAGAGTTTAAATGCGGAATACCGGGGCTTGGACAAACCTACGGATGTTTTATCCTTTGCTTTAAATGAAGGAGAAGAAATGCCTGAGGAAGAAGAGGCAGAGGATCTGCTGGGAGATATCGTAATTTCCCTGCCCACCGCCCGCCGTCAGGCTGAAGAATATGCTCACAGTTTCCAACGGGAAGTGGCCTATCTAACGGCCCATGGTTCCCTCCATCTCCTTGGCTATGATCATCAGACTGATGAAGACCGGCAGCTTATGCGGGAAAAGGAAGAGGGGATTCTCGGTAGGTTGGGGATTACTCGGTAAGGTAACCCCTAGCTATTAGCTTGAGACCTTAGGTTATAGCCAATTCATCCCGAAAGGTTACCTAAATGATGAAAGGTTTACTCAAAAGCTTTACCTTTGCCTTGGCAGGAATCTGGTACGTGGTTCGAACCCAGAAAAATATGAAGGTTCACTTCACTGCGGCACTGCTAGCAGTGGTGGTGAGCCTTTTTTTGCGTTTATCCCCTTTCGAATGGGGATTGGTCTTCTCTGCCATTTTTATGGTACTATTGACAGAGTGTATCAATACAGCCATCGAAGCAGTGGTGGATTTAATTTCGCCCAAGTTTCACCCCCTCGCTAAGATAGCAAAAGATTGTGCCGCTGGGGCAGTACTCCTGGCGGCGATCTATTCGTTGGCAGTGGCAGGATTGGTCCTGTTGCCGAAGGTGTGGGGGAGGATGTAAAAGATTTTGGCTGTCGGCTGATGGCCTGACCAGTAAGGAATACCCTCAAGCAAAAGGAGGTTGTTTAAATGACCATGTCTGCGGAGAAACTCATAGAGATAGCCCAGGAAGCCAGAACAAGGGCTTATGTACCCTATTCTAAATTTAAGGTGGGAGCGGCCCTTTTAACGAAAGAAGGAAAAGTTTTCTCCGGTTGCAATGTAGAAAATGCGTCCTATGGACTTACCTGCTGTGCTGAACGTACTGCCATTTTCAAAGCTGTTTCGGAAGGGTATCGAAATTTTGCTGCCATTGCTATCATCGCCGATGTGCCCACCCTGTGCAGTCCCTGTGGTGCCTGCCGTCAAGTTTTGTCCGAATTCGGCGGCCAGATCAAGGTGCACATGGCAAATCTTAAAGGCGACTATGTAAGTAAAACTGTAGAAGAATTATTACCAGGTTTCTTTGCAGCGGGGGATCTGGGGGAAAGATAGCCCTTTACAGGGTTACCACCGGCCTATAGCTAGAAAATTTGTGTATTTTTGTAGGGGACGATGCCCACATCGGCCCGCATATCCGAAAAAACTGCCACAACAACGGGGCGATGTGGGCATCGCCCCCTACTAGGAGGTTCATTATACGTGCATAACACCCCCGAAAATTTCCGTTCCGGTTTCGTCGCCCTGGTGGGTCGACCCAATGTAGGCAAGTCTACCTTACTTAATAAACTGGTGGGTCAAAAGGTGGCCATTATGTCGGACAAGCCACAGACCACTCGGCATAAAATTCATTCGGTTCTCAGTAGAAACGATGCTCAAATTGTTTTCCTGGATACACCGGGTATTCATAAACCCAGACATAAGTTAGGAGAGCATATGGTAGACGTGGCTCTGGGTGCTCTTAAAGAAGTGGATGTTGTATTGTTCCTGGTGGAAGCAACCGACCCACCAGGTGCCGGAGACCAATATATTACAGAACAGATGAAAGGGATTAAAACTCCGGTATTTCTTTTAATTAATAAAATTGATTTGATTAAGAAAGAAGAAGTTTTGGAGAGAATTCTTAACTATAAAGATTTACTGCCCTTTGCAGAGGTAATTCCGGTTTCCGCCCTGTCCGGGGATAATGTGGAGCGACTGGCAGACACCATTATTAAGTATCTCCCTGAAGGTCCCCAGTACTATCCGGCAGATATGATTACTGACCGTCCGGAACGCTTCATCATGGCCGAAATCATCCGGGAAAAGGTGCTGCACCTGACCAGTGAAGAGATACCCCATTCTGTAGCTGTGGTGGTGGAAGAGGTCAAGGAGCGTAACAATGGACTGGTGGCCGTCAATGCCGTGATATTTACCGAAAGAGACTCGCAAAAGGCCATTTTAATTGGTAAGGGCGGTAACATGCTAAAAGAAGTGGGTCGTCGAGCGAGGGAAGAAATCGAAAATCTACTCGGCTCCAAGGTTTATCTAGAACTTTGGGTTAAGGTTAAAAAGGATTGGCGCAATAGAATAAATGATATTCGTAATTTTGGCTTTACCGAAGAAGAGTAGACGGGGGTAATAGCGATCAAAGAGTGCATTAATCAGCTTAATGAGATCAAACTGCGGCAATGTCTGGCAGACCTACATCCTGCAGATATTGCTGAAGTCTTGCCGGAGGTTTCTTTGGCTCAACGGGTTAGAGTGATGCGGGCAGCTGGGCCGGAAAAGGCTGCCTTAATTTTATATGAGCTGGATCGTGACATTGTCCCCCCTCTTTTAGAAGCTTTAGGGCCCAAAAGGCTGGCAGAAGTATTGAATGATATGTCCGATGACGATGCCGCCGACATATTGGGTGAATTACCGGAACCCCAAAAGGACCAGTTGCTTAGCCTAATGGAGGCCACCGAAGCCGCGGATGTACGGGAATTATTAAAATACGGAAAAGATACTGCCGGCGGTATCATGACCACCGAATATGTGTCTTTAAAAGAGGATATTACCGTAGACGAAGCTATGGCTACCCTGAGGCAGTTGGGCACCGAGGTGGAAACCATCTACTATGTTTACGCGATCAATGAACAAGCCCAGCTCACCGGAGCTATGTCCCTGCGGGAGCTGATTTTGGCACCCTTGGAAGCTAGAATTGAGCAAGTGGTAAACAGAAGAGTGATTACCGCCCATGCTTGGGATGATCAAGAGAAAGTCGCCCGATTGGTGGCTAAATACGATTTTATTGCCATTCCGGTGGTTAATGATGACAACCAACTGTTAGGGATCGTAACGGTGGATGACGTTTTGGATGTCCTGGAAGAAGAGGCAACGGAGGATATCCTCAAGCTGGCTAACGTGGACGCAGAGGGTCAGGATTTAGTTGAGACCAGCCCATGGCAGCGGGCTACCAGGCGTTTGCCATGGTTAATTGCACTGTTATTTGGCGGACTTATTGCGGGTAATGTCATTAAAGAGTTTTCCGGCACCCTGGAAAAGGTTACCGCCTTAGCTTTCTTTATTACGGCTATGGCAGGCGGACCGGGCAACGCTGCTACCCAATCTCTGGCCTTGGTAGTACGGGGCTTAGCCACCGGAGAAGTGGACCAACGCCGCTTATTAAAAGCCGTTTTCAAAGAGGCCCAGGTGGGGATCATCGTCGGGGCAGTAAGCGGCTCTGTGTTAGCCGTAGTCGCCTATTTATGGCAGGGTGAAACTTCATTAGGGTTGGTGGTGGGCTTAGCGTTAGCTATCAATATTACCATTTCCACCATGCTGGGCAGCTTTTTCCCGGTGATTATCCACCGCCTGGGAGCCGACCCTGCGGTAGCTTCGGGACCGTTTATTTCCACCCTGATGGACGTTACCAGTATGTTTATTTACTTCAGTTTAGCTACTTGGTTGTTACTGTGAAAAAGAATCCTTCAACCATAGGCAAAGCAAGCCGGGTTTTCTAACAAAAGAGAATCGACTAGTATTCTAAAGAGTGCTAGACGATTCTCTTTTACCATTTTTTCCTTTGAAGTTCCATCCACATGATTATTTTGTTCCGAAGCAGATCATAAATTCGATATAATAAGATTACTTTATGATGGAAGGCTAATCAGAGAAGGGACATGCCAAATGAAATTGTATAAGCTAGATGCCATTATTTTGAAATCCCGAGATATGAGGGAAGCGGACAAAATACTCACCATATACTCTATACAAAGGGGCAAACAGAGGGTTGTAGCTCATGGTGCAGCCAAACCAACCAGCCGTAAAAGAGGGGCGGTACAGCCCTTTTGTTACTCTTCTCTGATGATGCACCAAGGTAGGGAATTGGACTCGATCAGTCAGGCTGAATTAAAAGAAGGTTTTGCAGACCTAAGAATGGATCTGGATCGACTAACGGCAGCGGCTTACCTGGCAGAACTGACCGACAACTTTGTAGGGGAAGGGGAGCCAAATCAGGAGCTTTTCGCCTTGCTACTAAGTATCCTTTATCTGTTGGCTGCGGGTGACGTGGAGATGACCCTACGTGCCTTTGAAGCTCGCTTGTTGCTACTGGCGGGTCTTCAGCCAGAATTAAACAGTTGTAACCATTGTGGTGTCCCGTTTAAAGAAACCAAGGTTTGGTTTGCTAGCGAGCAGGGTGCCTTACTTTGTCAGGGCTGTGCCACACAGGAAAAAAAGGTGGCTGTTTTTAGTCGAGGAACCTTGGAAGTAATGAAGACCTTATATCGCTTCGAACTGACAAAACTACAGCAACTTAAGGTTTCAGAGCTGCTAAGAAAGGAGCTCAATCTATTATTACGGGCTTATCTGGAATTTCACCTGGAAAAAAGACTAAAAACCATTGAATTCTTGGATAGATTGAATAAAAATAGGCCACATGAGGGTACAAATATATAGTAAGTTAGAAAAAACGCTTGAAGAAGTGCGCCAATTCTTTAATGTAGGCGGCAGCCTAAGTTTTTCTTATACTTTCGTCAATAGAAAATTTATACTTTCTGAAAGTAGAATTTAAGGGAGGTATGATCCGGTGACAAGTGAACTGGAAAAAATAGACCTTTTACGGGCGAGGCTGGGTGTTGGCTATAAAGAGGCCAAGGAAGCCTTAGATGAAGCAGAGGGTGATGTAGTGCAGGCCCTCATTAGCTTGGAAGAAAGAAGTAAGCACTGGAATGAAAAACTGCATGGCAGAATCCATGGCAAGGGCAATGAAGTTGTGGATCAACTGAAGACCCTGTTTGAAAAGGGGCAAAAGACGAAAATAAAAATTAAGAAAGAAGATAGCACCGTGGCCGAGATACCTGCTACGGTAGGGGCCCTAGGGGTTTTGGGAGCCATCGCCAGCACGCCCATTCTGATTGTTGGTGCACTGGGGACCATAGCTGGCTTAGCCAATAATTACCGCTTAGAGTTTGATGATCGGAAGGATAATTGGGAACCGGAAATTGTGGTCCCAGATGAAACTGATAACGATTCTAGTAAACACTAAGTATTGACAACAAACAGCTCTTTTGGTAAATTCTTTGATATATAAAAGAATTGTATTTGGCAATGAAGGAAAAAGTTATCTGGGATACTGTCTTTTGCAGCGAGCCGGGGTGGTGTAAGCCGGTAAAACAGTCCGGGTACGGGGGTTCCTGAGCCGCAGGGGGAAAGCTCCTAGGGAGGGGTGAGTAAAACCTGCAAGTAATTAAGGTGGGCTGCTGAGCAGCCAAACAGGGTGGAACCGCGGGATACTCTCCCGTCCCTGACGTTATGTCAGGGGCGGGAGTTTTTATTTTTATTGAAAGTAATCCCAATTAGCTCCAAAAAAATTGACAATGCCCAAACTAACCTTTCAGTTAGAGGAAAATCACAAAAGCAAGAATTAAGGAGGCAGATGAATTTTGAACTTTCAAGAACTAATCCTGGCCCTCAACAAATTCTGGGCCGAGCAAAACTGCATTATCCAGCAACCCTACGACATTGAAAAGGGTGCAGGCACCATGAATCCGGCTACCTTTTTGCGGGCTTTGGGACCGGAACCCTGGCGAGTGGCCTATGTAGAACCTTCCCGTCGTCCTACGGATGGGCGTTACGGAGAAAATCCCAACCGATTACAACACTACTTCCAATACCAAGTGATTCTTAAGCCCTCCCCGGACGATGTTATTCCGATCTATCTGGACTCGCTGCGGGCTATTGGCATTGATCCCGATAAGCACGATATCCGCTTTGTGGAAGACAACTGGGAATCTCCTACCCTGGGAGCCTGGGGACTGGGTTGGGAGGTTTGGTTAGACGGCATGGAAGTTACCCAATTTACCTATTTCCAGCAATGCGGTGGCATCGATTGCCGTCCGGTCAGCGCAGAAATTACTTATGGCTTAGAACGGCTAGCCATGTTTATCCAACAGAAGGACAGCGTGTATGACATTATCTGGGTGGACGACATTACCTATGGGGATGTTTATCACCAAAACGAAGTGGAACAATCAGGCTACAACTTTGAAGTCTCCAATGCAGAAATGCTCTTTGACTTGTTTGATATGTATGAAACTGAGGCCAACAGCATTCTGGAAAAGGGTCTGGTACTGCCTGCCTACGACTATGTACTAAAGTGCTCCCATGCCTTCAATCTGCTGGATGCCCGGGGCGCCATCAGTGTGTCTGAGCGTCAGGGCTTTATTGCCCGGGTACGGCAAATGGCTAGGGCTTGCGCCCATGCCTATGTGGAGCAGCGTGAAAAACTAGGATACCCCCTCTTGAAGAAAGGTGGCAAAAAGAATGGCTAAGGATTTTTTATTAGAAGTTGGGATAGAAGAAATGCCGGCCCGCTTTCTGGGTCCAGCTTTGGCACAATTAAAGGACTTGACCTCTAAAACTCTGCAAGAGCAAAGAATTGAACATGGCTCCATCGAAACCTATGGCACCCCCCGTCGCTTGGTGCTTCACGTTAAAGATGTAGCAGAAAACCAAGCTTCTTTGGAAAAAGAAGTGAAGGGTCCGGCCCAAAAAGCTGCCTACGATGTAGATGGCAATCCCACCAAGGCTATCCAAGGTTTTCTCCGTTCCCAGGGTGTAAACCTGGAAGATTTGGTGGTTCGCAGTATTGGGCAGGTGGAATATCTATATGCCATCAAACGGGAAGCAGGACGTCCTGCTGCCGAGGTGTTGGCCGAAATTTGCCCGGGGCTGATCACCGGCCTGCATTTTCCCAAGCCTATGCGCTGGGGCGATTTAGAGCTGCGTTTTGCCCGGCCCATTCGTTGGCTGCTCTGCCTCTTTGGTGAACAGGTCATTCCCTTTGAACTGGCTAACATAAAATCTGATTGCTATACCCTAGGCCATCGCTTCTTAACCTCTGGGAACCTGCCTGTGGCCAATCCTGAGGATTATTTTACTAAAATTCGAGCTGCCTATGTCCTGATCGACCCGGCAGAAAGAAAAGAACTTATTTGGCAGCAAGTACAGGAATTGGCAGCCACCGAAGGCGGTAGGGTGGAAGAAGATGAGGACCTCTTAGATGAAATCACCAATATCATTGAATGGCCCTCGGCCCTTTGTGGTAGCTTTGATGCAGATTATTTGAAGCTTCCTGCTGCCGTATTGGTTACCCCCATGCGGGAACATCAGCGTTACTTCCCTGTCTTGGGATCCGACGGCAAACTATTAAATAAATTTATTGCCGTGCGGAACGGTACCAAGGATTATATCGAAATTGTTACCGCCGGTAATGAAAAGGTTTTACGGGCCCGTCTGGCCGATGCTGCCTTCTTCTTTGAGGAAGATTTAAAGCAGCCTTTAGCCGATAAAGTCAACGGCTTGAAAAAGGTTGTCTTCCTGGAAGGCTTAGGAACCATTGCCGACAAAGTAGATCGGATCGGTGCCTTGGCGGATCATTTGGCCGAAGAGCTGGGAGCTGATGAGCAGCAGCGAGAGAAGGTACAGCGGGCCGCTCTGCTGGCTAAGGCCGACTTGGTTACCAACATGGTTTTTGAATTTCCTGAACTACAGGGTGAAATGGGCCGCGAATATGCCCTGCGTAATGGAGAAGACAAGGAAGTGGCCGAAGCTATTTATGAACACTACCTGCCGCGTAATGCCAGTGATTGTTTGCCGGCCAATCTGGCGGGTCGGGTTTTAAGTTTAGCCGATAAACTGGACAGTATTGTAGGTTGCTTTGCCATTGGTATTCAACCCACCGGTTCTCAGGACCCCTATGCTCTGCGTCGTCAGGCTTTGGGTATTTGCCACATACTAATCGAAGGAAGAAGCCACCTCTCCTTACAAGAACTCATTGCCTGGGCCTACCAGGGTTATAGCGAGGGTGTTGAACTAAAACATGATCTAAATCAAGTGACTGCCGAGATTGAAGAGTTCTTTAAGCAAAGAATAAAGGGTATCTTACAGGATCGAGGACTTTCCTACGATACCGTGGATGCGATACTGGCGGTCGGTTTTGATGACATCGCAGATGTGGTGGACAGAGGAGTGGCTGTGGCTGCCTTCCGGGAATTACCCGCCTTTGCTGCGCTGATGACAGCCTTCAACCGGGCCAATAATCTGGCCAAACACGCTGCCAATTCTGTGGTCCAGGAAGCCTATTTGGAGCATCCCTCTGAGCAGGAGTTATACAGCCAACTGAGGGCTCTCCAGCAAGCCGTACAACCATTGTTACAGAGTCGCGATTATGCGGCGGTACTGCAGCAGGTTGCCACCATCCAGAAGTCACTGGATGCCTTCTTTGAGAGTGTGATGGTGATGGTAGAAGATGAAAATATCAAAAACAACCGTTTAGCGCTATTAAAAAGCCTGGTTGAATTGAGTAAAAGTGTGGCAGATTTCTCAAAAGTTG
>CAMKDG010000104.1 GCA_946411205.1 uncultured Desulfotomaculum sp. | reverse complement strand
TCTTTAGCAGCGGCTTCAGCAGCCATCTGTGCGGCAAAGGGAGTGCTTTTACGGGAACCCTTGAAACCTACCTGACCGGCGCTGGACCAGCCCAGGGTGTTGCCCCTCAGGTCGGTAATGGTAACGATGGTATTGTTAAAGGTGGACTTGATATGGGCCACACCTTGCTCAATATTTTTCTTTTCCTTACGTTTTGCTCTTACTTGGCGACGCGCCATGTTTGTTATTTACCCCCTTTCACCCCTACTTCTTGCGTTTTGCACCAACAGTCCTCTTGGGACCCTTACGGGTACGTGCGTTGGTCTTTGTACGCTGTCCACGAACGGGTAGTCCGCGACGGTGTCTGAGGCCACGATAGCAACCAATTTCAATCAGACGTTTAATGTTAAGAGCAACTTCTCTGCGGAGGTCACCCTCAATTTTAACGTTCTTATCGATATAATCCCGCAGTTTGTTAACTTCTTCTTCTGTTAAATCTTTAATTCTGGTGTCCGGGTTAACTCCGGTTTGACTCAGAATTTTTTCAGCGGTGGGCTTACCAATACCGTAAATGTAGGTAAGTGCGATTACTGACCTTTTATCTTTCGGCAGGTCCACCCCGGCAATACGTGCCATAGTTTGTTACACCTCCCGTGTTACCCTTGCTTTTGCTTGTGCTTGGGATTTTCGCAGATAACCATGACCTTACCTTCACGGCGGATAATCTTACATTTTTCGCAAATCGGCTTGACCGATGGTCTCACTTTCATCAGTGACCCTCCTTTGGGGGACTCCAGTTTACTTAAAGCGGTAAACGATACGACCCCGGGTTAAGTCATATGGAGACAATTCCACCGTAACCCTGTCGCCAGGTAGTATACGGATAAAGTTCATACGGATTTTGCCCGAAACATGGGCTAATACTCTATGCCCGTTCTGAAGTTCCACCCGAAACATAGCATTCGGTAACGGCTCTAAAACCTTGCCTTCAACTTCTATAACATCATTTTTAGACATTGCTCTCTACCCAACCTCCTTGCCCTTGAGTAAGGTTATTCTTGGGCCAGCTTCATAAGTTCTCCGAGTTCTAACATGATTTCTGCGTTGGTTACTTTGCTCTTTTCGGCCAACCTCCTGGAAATTCCTTCCGAATAGTGTGGCCAAATTTTTAGATGCTTTAGGTTCTTTTTCTTGGGTTTTTCTATCCCTCGATATTCACCGTCTGTAACCAAGATGAAACCATCTTCGGATTTGCTGACAACCAGGTAATACCTTCCTTTATCACGCCCCTGGGTCGAACTCACCAGTTGTCCGGTCCTCACTTCATCAACCAAACCTTGCACCTCCAACACCCTTTTCGTGTCCTTGGCCACTTAAAGTTTAGTCAGAATTTCTGGTGTATCATCGGTTATGGCAATTGTATGTTCAAAGTGGGCCGACAGCCTGCTATCTAGAGTGACCACAGTCCAATTGTCCGACAGCGTGCGAACCTCAAAGGTGCCCAGGTTAACCATGGGTTCTATTGCTAATGTCATCCCTTTTTTTAGCCTGGGCCCGCGGCCAGGAGGACCATAATTCGGTATTTGCGGGTCCTCATGCATTTTAGACCCAATACCATGACCAACATAGTCCCGAACAACCGACATACCCTGACTTTCCACGCATTGTTGCACAGAGTGAGAAATATCACTCAAGCGATTTCCTTCCACTGCCTTGGCAATGCCGGCATACAGGGATTCCTCGGTTACCCGGAGCAGTTCCTGTGCCTCTGAACTCACAGCACCTACTGGAAGGGTTAGGGCACTGTCACCAACAAAACCATTTATTACCGCACCACAGTCAATGCTAATAATATCCCCATTTTCCAATTTTTTTAAACTGGGAATACCGTGTACTACCTCTTCATTAACGGAGGTGCACAGGGTAGCGGGGAAGCCACCATATCCTTTGAAAGCAGGACTTGCTCCTTGGCTTCGGATAAAATCCTCCGCCTTCGTATCCAGCTCCTTGGTGCTTACACCAGGCTTTACCATGTCCCTTAGTATTTCAAAGGTTTCGGCAACAACCCTACCCGCATCCCGCATATAGATTAATTCTTTTTCGCTTTTAATTGTAATCATCTTATTTCACCTGCTTATTTAAGGAAACCTTGGTAGCTCCGCATGAGCAGGTGAGATTCAATCTGCTTCATCGTGTCTAAAGCAACACCAACTACAATCAATAGGGCAGTACCACCAAAATAAATATTCGGTATCTTTGTTAAAGGAAGAATAATGTTCGGCATAATTGCAATCAGTGCCAAGAAAATGGCGCCGGCCAACGTAATTCTACTCATAATTTTACCGATATATTCAGCAGTGGAGCGTCCCGGGCGCAACCCAGGAATAAAGCCCCCATGCTTCTTGATATTTTCGGCCATGTCCACAGGGTTCATAATAACTGCTGTATAGAAGTAAGTAAACCCGATAATTAACAAGGCGTATAAAAGACTATTCAAAGCTCCGCCCCAGGTAAACCACTTAAGGTACCAAGCTGCTACGGCATTCTCATGGAACCAGGAAGCAATTTGACCCGGAAACATTAGCAGTGATGAAGCAAAGATAATCGGAATAACACCGGCCTGGTTCACTTTTAGAGGTAAATGGGAAGTCTGACCACCGTATACACGGCGTCCCACAACCCGCTTAGCATACTGTACCGGAATACGACGTTGTCCTTCCTGTACAGCAACCACCGCAGCAATAACCAGAGCACCGATGATTATCAGAACAAGCACACTTAGGAAGTTAATGGTGCCTGCCCTCAAATATTCGACCATGCTTACAAGAGCTGATGGGAGTCTGGAAACAATCCCTGCAAAAATCAGTAATGATATACCGTTACCGATCCCTTTATCAGTGATTTGCTCACCAATCCACATCAACAGTACAGTACCCGCAGTAAGAGTAATGGCTACCACTAAATAGTTCACTACAGTGGGATGAACCAATGCTCCTTTCAGAGCCACCGACATACCAATGGCCTGAATAAACGCAAGTACAGCAGTAAAGTAACGTGTATACTGGGTAATCTTTTTACGCCCTTCTTCTCCTTCCTTGGCCAATCTCTCAAGATGAGGAATGACCACGGTGAGAAGTTGCATAATAATCGAGGCGTTGATGTAAGGGGTGATACTCATGGCAAAGATACTTGCATTCTTGAAGGCACCACCAGAGATTACATCAAAGAAGCCAAGCAACTGCCCTTTTGTTAGCAGGTTGGCAAAAGTCTCCGGGTTAATTCCAGGTACCGGTATATGTGCACCCACCCGGAAGAGAAACAGCATTGCCAGGGTAAAAAGCAGCTTGCTACGCAGTTCACCCAGTTTGAACGCAGTCTTCAGGCTGTTTAACACCCTTAGATCACCTCGGCTTTACCGCCGGCAGCGGCGATCTTCTCGGCTGCCGACTTACTGAAAGCATGAACTTTTACAGTTAACGCCTTTTCCAGGGCACCATCACCCAGAATCTTTACGCCATCGCCGATTTTTTTGATGATACCTACTTCTAATAGTAATTCAGGAGTTATCTCAGTGCCGGGTTCAAAAACATTGAGATCATCCAGATTAATGGCAGTGATCTGCTTTTTAAAAATGTTTGTGAAGCCCCTCTTGGGAAACCGGCGTGCTATAGGCATTTGTCCGCCTTCAAAACCACGGCGTACACCGCCACCAGATCTAGCGTTTTGACCCTTGTGACCTTTACCGGAAGTTTTACCTAAACCAGAACCAATACCCTGCCCTTTACGGGTGGGCTCTCTTCTTGATCCCGGAGCTGGTCTTAATTCAGAAAGATTCAACTGGTACACCTCCTTTAGGCTTCCTCAACCTTAATCAGGTGAGCTACTTTGTTGACCATTCCCCGAATTTGGGGATTATCAGCTTTTTCTACAACACTATTGGTCTTCCCTAAGCCCAGAGCACGGACAACTTTTCTTTGAGTCTCCGGCCGTCCGATAAGACTCCGAACCAGGGTAATTTTCAGGTTGGCCATTGTCCGTCCCCCTAACCTAACAGTTCTTCAACGCTTTTGCCACGTAGGCGAGCTACTTCATCGGGAGTCTTTAATTGCTTAAGACCTTCCATTGTAGCATTCACCATGTTGTTGGCATTGTTGGAACCCAGAGACTTGGTTAAAATATCCCTTACACCCGCCAATTCTAAGATGGCACGTACAGGACCACCGGCGATAACACCGGTACCTTTAGCAGCAGGCTTCATTAGTACTTTACCTGCGCCAAAGCGACCATGTACTTGGTGAGTAATCGTGGTTCCATTTAAGGGTACCTTGATCATGTTTTTCTTGGCATCTTCAATTCCCTTGCGGATTGCTTCGGGAACTTCACTAGCCTTACCCAGACCAGAACCCACGTGACCATTGCCGTCGCCAACGACGACCAGAGCGGAGAAGCTAAAACGCCGACCACCCTTAACAACTTTGGCGACACGGTTTATAAACACTACCTTTTCGGACAGTTCTAACTTACTGGCGTCAATTCTTGCCATGTGGTTTTGCTTCCCTCCTTTGTCTATCAGACTAGAAGTCCAACCCTGCTTCTCTGGCACCTTCTGCCAAGGCCTTCACGCGGCCATGGTACAGATAGCCAGCACGGTCAAATACAACTTCTTTTACACCCTTCTCTTGGGCCAATTTACCGATCAAGCTACCAACGGCGTGAGCTGCTTCTATGTTGCAACCGTTTTTCAGTTGACCCTTCAATTCCGGCGATAGGGTTGAAGCAGCAACCACGGTCACGCCAGCTTCGTCATTGATAAGTTGGGCATAGATGTTGTTTAGGCTGCGGAATACGTTAAGACGTGGTCTTCCCGCTGTGCCCAAAATCTTATTCCGTACTCTGCGACGACGTTTTGCACGTATCGCTTTACGGTCAGGTTTGGTAAGCAACCGGATTCAACTCCTTCCCTATTTCTTGCCTTTACCACCGGTTTTACCGGCTTTACGGCGGATAATTTCGCCTTCGTATTTGATGCCTTTCCCTTTATAGGGTTCAGGCGCACGTACGGCACGAACGTTGGCTGCAAACTGACCCACTGCTTGTTTATCAGCACCTTTTAGGGCAATTTTAGTGGGTGCAGGGACTTCAATTTCAATACCAGCCGGGGCTTCCATTTCTACCGGGTGGGAATAACCGACAGTTAAGACCAGTTTACTCCCTTGCTTGGCAGCACGGTAACCAACACCGACTAGCTCAAGATTACGCTGGAAGCCCTTGGTGACACCTTCCACCATGTTGCTTAACAGGGTGCGGGTGAGACCATGTAAAGAACGATGGTTCTTTGCATCACTGGGGCGATTAACCACCAGGTTGCCTTCTTCCAGACTAATAATCATATCCTGGTGGATTTCCCGTTCCATTTGACCATTGGGGCCTTTAACACGGACTAAGTTTCCTTCAATCTGAATGTCAACGCCCTGGGGTACTGGAATGGGCTTTCTACCAATCCTGGACATCTATCACACCTCCTGTTACGAAGCTACCAGACGTAGCAAACAACCTCGCCGCCTAAACCATTTTGACGGGCCAGTTTGTCTGTCATAATACCATGTGAAGTTGATACAATAGCAATCCCGAGACCTCCCAATACCTTGGGAATCTGGTCTTTTTTAGCATACACACGCAATCCAGGCTTAGAAATTCTCTTAACACCTGTAATAACGCGTTGCTTATTGCTACCGTACTTTAGATAAAGCCTTAGTACACCTTGTTTACCATCTTCTACGAAATCGTAATCTTTAATATAGCCCTCTTGCTTTAGAATTTCAGCAATAGCCTTTTTAACGTTGGAGGCCGGGGCTTCTACTTTATCATGGTAAACCGTATTAGCATTACGGATCCTGGTTAGAAAATCCGCAATGGGATCAGTCATGACCATGTGATGCAACCTCCTTCCTGATTACCAGCTGGCCTTCTTAACTCCCGGAATCTCTCCGCGATAGGAAAGTTCACGGAAGCAAATACGGCAAATGCCAAACTTTCTCATATATCCGTGGGGCCGACCACACAGTTTGCAACGATTATGCGCACGAACTGTGAACTTCTGTGGTCCATTTGCCTTGTTGATCATTGATTTTTTGGCCATCGATTACCCTCCTTTACCGGAAGTTAGCTTGCTTTAACAAAGGGCATGCCCATTAGTCTTAGCAGCTCTCTGGCTTCTTCGTCAGTTTTAGCTGTGGTAACAAAGGTAATATCCATACCACGTACCTTATCAATCTTGTCATATTCAATTTCCGGGAAAATCAGTTGCTCCTTTAAACCCATCGTGTAGTTACCACGGCCATCAAAGGATTTGTCGGAAATGCCACGGAAATCTCTTACCCGGGGAAGCGCAATATTGAAGAGTCTATCTACAAACTCATACATCCGCTCGCCGCGCATGGTTACCTTGGCGCCAATGGTCATGCCAGCCCGTAATTTAAAGGCAGCAATAGACTTCTTAGCTTTGGTGGTAATTGGTTTTTGGCCGGTAATAGTCATCAAATCACCCACTGCAGCATCAACAGCTTTTGAGTTTTGAATGGCTTCCCCTAAACCAACATTGATAATAACCTTTTCCACTTTGGGTACCTGCATAACATTGTCATAGCCGAACTTTTGCATCATAGCCGGCAGAACTTCACTCAGGTATTTATCCTTTAGTCTTGCCACGTGCTCTCCTCCTTTCCGACACTCTCGTTAGCTTAGTGTTTCTCCGCAATGTTTGCAAACTCGCTCTTTACTCCCATTATCCAGAACATTCTTCTTGATTCGGGTAGGCTTGTTGCACTTATTGCAGAACAGCATAACGTTAGAGCTATGGATGGGGGCCTCTTGTTCCACGATACCTCCCTGAGGCATCTGGGGAGTGGCCTTACGATGACGCTTAACAACATTTACTTTTTCAACAATTACACGGCCCTTGGCCGGTTCTACAGACAATACTTTGCCTCTTTTACCGGCATCTTTACCGGTAACCACCAGCACAGTATCGCCCTTGCGAACATGAATTTTCGGCATGTAGTACATACACCTCCTGTGTAAGAGTCACTCCTACCTCTCTTACCTCTTGGTTAAAGCCCCCACCCCTAAATAACTTCAGGTGCAAGGGAAACAATTTTCATGAAGTCTTTTTCGCGTAACTCCCGGGCCACGGGTCCAAAGATACGTGTACCTTTGGGGGTTTTATCATCCTTAATGACAACGGCTGCATTTTCGTCAAATTTGATATAGGAGCCATCTTCACGACGCACTTCTTTGCTGGTGCGAACAACGACACACTTCACAACATCGCCTTTTTTAACAACGCCGCCGGGTGTAGCTTCTTTAACGGAAGCAACAATAATATCTCCAACGCTGGCATAACGACGCAGGGATCCGCCCAAAACCCGGATGCACATTAATTTACGTGCCCCTGTGTTATCAGCAGCCTTCAAGATCGTTTGAACTTGAATCACTGAATTAACCTCCCTTCGTACCGGGTGCAGCTGAACCTATAGCTGCTCGGCCCTTTCCAGGATTTCAATCACACGCCAACGCTTATCTTTTGAAAGCGGGCGAGTTTCCATGATGCGAACGGTATCGCCGATGCGGCAGCTGTTTTCTTCATCATGGGCCTTAAATTTCGTAGTTTTACGTATGGTGCGGTTATAAAGAGGGTGACGAACACGATCTTCAACAGCAACTACAATGGTTTTTTCCATTTTGTCACTGACAACTCTACCCTGACGAACCTTGCGCATATTACGCTGTTCTTCCACCATCGTACCTCCTTCCTGGTCGATGACAATTCACCAGATCTTGTTATCGAATGCCCAGTTTTCTTTCTGTTTCAATCGTCTTTAAGCGGGCATAATTCTTTTTAACTTCTTTAATCTTCATGGGGTTATCCAATTGTCCGGTGGCCAACTGAAATCTCAGTTTAAAGAGCTCATCCTTGGAGTCATCGAGCTTTTTAATTAGTTCAGCATCTGTGAGGTCTCTTACTTCTTTAACTCTCATTGGCTTCACCTACTTCCCCACGTTTTACAAACTTACATTTAACGGGTAGTTTGTGCATAGCCAGACGCATAGCTTCACGGGCAGTTTCTTCAGGAACACCCGCCACTTCAAACATAACGCGACCGGGTTTAACAATGGCTACCCAATGTTCAGGAGCGCCATTACCGGAACACATACGGGAATCGGCCGGTTTTTGGGTGATGGGCTTATCCGGGAAGATGCGGATCCACACCTTACCACCACGTTTAATATAACGGGTCATTGCAATACGGGCAGCTTCGATTTGACGGTTAGTAATCCAACCGGCCTCTAGGGCCTGGATTCCGTATTCACCGAAACTTACCTCTCTACCACCTTTAGCCACGCCGCCGTTGCCACGGGGACGGTGCTGCTTGCGGTATTTAACCCTTTTCGGAATAAGCATCGGTTACTCGCCTCCTTGACCGGCTGCGGGTTTTTTCGCTTCCGGCAAAACTTCTCCTTTATAGATCCAAACTTTTACGCCAATTTTACCGTAGGTTGTATTGGCTTCAGCAAAACCATAGTCAATGTCGGCACGTAGTGTATGAAGGGGAACTTTACCTTCACTGTACCACTCGGTACGAGCGATTTCAGCTCCGGCCAGACGTCCACTACAGGCAATTTTAATCCCTTTAGCACCCATTCTCAGAGAGCGTTGGACAGTTTGCTTCATAGCCCGACGGAAAGCAATCCGCTTTTCCAACTGAGAAGCAATATTTTCTGCTACTAGTTGAGCGTCAGTATCGGGGGTTTTAATTTCTACGATATTGACATGAATTTGCTTGCCAGTCATTTTTTCTAGTTCTTTGCGTAAGGCTTCAACCTCTGTACCACCACGACCAATAACAATACCTGGTTTAGCAGTATGAATAGAAATCTTCACCCGATTAGCAGCACGTTCGATTTGCGTCTTGGCAATACCGGCTTGGTAAAGCTTACGCTTGATAAATTCGCGAATTTTTACATCTTCGATCAGTAAATTGGAGTAATTGCGCTTATCAGCGAACCATTTACCTTCCCAATCTTTGATAATGCCAACTCGCAGACCCTTGGGGTTAACTTTCTGACCCACGCAATTATCCCTCCTTTTGATCCGACACTACCACTGTAATGTGGCTGGTTTTTCTTTTGATAATATCCGCACGTCCCATCGCTCTAGGCATAACACGTTTCAGGCTGGGACCCTGATCTACGAAAATTTGGGATATTACTAAATCGTCCTTATCCATTTCATAGTTGTGTTCCGCGTTAGCAGCAGCAGATTTGACCACTTTGGTCACAACGTCAGCAGCTTTATTGGGAGTGTAGCGTAAAATCGCTAATGCCTCTTCCAATTTTTTGCCCCGTACTAAATCTACTACCATGCGGGCTTTACGCGGGGATACGCGGATAAATTTGGCGATTGCTCTCGCTTCCATCGTTTAGCCCCCTCTTGTGGTTATCTCAGCGAAGTGGACTTTTCGGAACCTGCGTGGCCCCTGTAGGTCCGAGTGGGTGCGAATTCACCCAACTTATGCCCGACCATATCTTCAGTTACATACACCGGGATATGCTTCCGGCCATCATAAACTGCAATTGTATGACCGATCATTTGCGGGAAGATGGTGGAACGGCGGGACCAAGTCTTCATGACTTTCTTTTCGCCCTTCTCATTCATCTGTTCTACTTTTTTCAAAAGGTGATCGTCAATAAACGGTCCTTTTTTAAGAGAACGAGTCATTATGAACCTCCTTCCGGATCATGCCTCTTGTTCCATACTCACGGGGCCGGGTGTGTTGTGACCCCTATTTTATTTCTTATTACGACGCTTTACAATCAGGCGATCGCTTTTTTTCTTGCGGCTACGGGTCTTAACGCCCATTGCCAGTTTACCCCAGGGAGTAGCAGGATTGCGACCGATGGGGTTACGGCCTTCACCACCGCCGTGTGGGTGATCAACAGGGTTCATAACCTTACCACGAACGGTAGGTCTGATTCCCAGATGACGTGAACGACCAGCTTTACCAATGGTGATATTCTCGTGTTCTAGGTTGCCCACTTGACCAATGGTCGCCCGGCATTCTTGCAGTACCATGCGCATTTCGCCAGAGGGCAGACGCAGGGTGGCATGTTTGCCTTCTTTTGCCATCAGTTGTGCAGAAGTACCGGCAGAGCGGACTATTTGAGCTCCGCCTCCAGGATACAACTCAATGTTGTGTACCACAGTACCAACAGGGATGTTCCTTAGCGGCAAACAGTTGCCAACTTTGATGTCCGAAGCAGGACCAGATTCAATGGTCATGCCCACTACCAGGCCTACAGGGGCCAGAATATAACGCTTTTCACCGTCAGCATAATTTAGTAAAGCAATGCGTGCGGACCGGTTAGGATCATATTCAATGGCTGCAACTTTGGCAGAAATGCCATCTTTGTTGCGCTTGAAATCAATAACGCGGAACATCCGCTTGTGGCCACCACCCTGGTGCCGAACAGTCAGCCGGCCCTGGGCATTGCGTCCTCCGTTCTTCTTCAGAGGCTCCAGCAGAGATTTTTCAGGTTCAGACTTAGTAATCTCGCTAAAGTCGGGGACGGTAACAAACCGGCGGCCAGGTGAGGTAGGTTTAAAGTTTTTTACTGCCACCTGGGCTTCCCTCCTTACAGTCCTTCAAAGATCTCGATCTTGTCGCCATCTTTTAAGGTAACGATAGCTTTCTTACGTTCAGGGGTTCTGCCGGTGAATTGGCGAACGCGCTTCATCTTTCCCTTCACCCGCATTGTGTTTACTGTTTCTACCTTAACTTTAAAGATATCCTCAACAGCCTTCTTAATTTCTGTTTTGTTAGCATTTAAATCTACAATGAAGGTGTACTTGTTTTCTGCTAACAAACTGGTACTTTTTTCACTTACCACCGGCTTAATGAGGATGTCGCGTGAATTTTTCATTACGCCAGCACCTCCTCAATCTTAGCAACGGCGTCCTTAGTGATAACTAGCTTTGTATATTTTAACAGATCGTAGACATTAACGCCTTCTGCTCTAAGGGGTTTTATCCCTTCGATGTTGCGAGCAGATTTTTCTACGTTTAGATCACGATCGGCAGTTACAACCAGCGCCTTGTTGGCATTGAGGTTGTTCAGGATGCGAACCATATCTTTGGTTTTAGGAGCATCCAAGGTCATTTGATCCAGCACGATGATGTTTTGTTCCAATACCTTGCTGGAAAGGGCGGACTTAAGAGCCAGTCTGCGCACTTTCTTCGGTAAGGAATAAGCATAATCCCGTGGATGGGGACCAAATACAATACCACCACTACGCCAGATGGGAGATCTGGTGCTACCAGCTCTGGCACGGCCAGTGCCCTTTTGACGCCAGGGTTTACGACCACCGCCCCTTACTTCTGATCTGGTTTTGGTATCGTGAGTTCCTTGACGCCGGTTGGCCAATTGCATGTTTACCATATCAAACAATACGGCTTCATGAGGCTCAATGCCGAACACTTCGTCCTTAAGCTCCACTTCACCCACTTGTTGGCCACTTATGTTATATAAAGCTACTTTAGGCATTCTTCACAGTCCTCCTTTCGCTGCGCCATGCTACTTGGCTTTGACGCTGTTTTTAACCATTACCAGGCCGCCCCTTGGTCCGGGTACTGCACCTTTAATGGCAAGCAGATTACGTTCGGCATCAACCTTAACCACTTCAAGGTTTTGCACGGTTACCCGGTCAACACCCATATGTCCGGGAAGCTTTCTGCCTTTATACGTCCGAGCAGGCCCTTTGGGAGCGGAGGAACCCGGTCTGCGGTGGTACTTAGAGCCATGAGTCATGGGTCCACGGTGAAAATTGTGACGTTTGATGCCACCAGCAAAACCGCGTCCTTTGGAAGTTCCTACTACGTCCACCTTTTCGCCTTGAGCAAAGATGTCCGCTTTAATTTCTTGACCTACTTGATATTCATCAAGGTTTTCTACCTTAAGTTCCCGTAAGAAACGAACCGGACGTACACCGGCTTTGGCCAAGTGACCTTTGGTGGGTTTGTTCAGTAAGTTCTCGCGCTTTTCGCCAAAGCCCAACTGAACTGCACTATAGCCATCATTCTCGAGGGTTCTTTTTTGTACTACTAAGCAAGGACCAGCTTCCACAACTGTTACAGGAATAGCAACACCTGTTTCAGTAAAAATCTGGGTCATGCCTACTTTTTTGCCAAGAATACCTTTTGGCATGGTCAACACCTCCTGTTATAGTCAGAGGTTAGAAGCCCTCAGCTTCCCTCTGGGCTCCCAACATACACTGTCGGGGTCAATTACAGCTTGATTTCAATGTCCACGCCGGCAGGCAGGTCTAGGCGCATAAGCGCATCTACAGTCTTCGGGGTGGGTTCAAGGATATCAATTAAACGTTTGTGTACACGCATTTCAAATTGTTCCCGAGAGTCTTTATTGACGTGGGGGGAACGCAAAATGGTGTAAATGCTTTTCTCAGTCGGTAGGGGCACAGGGCCTGCTACTTGAGCACCAGTCCGCTTAGCAGTGTCTACAATTTTGGTGGCGGACTGATCAAGCATTTGATGATCAAAGGCTTTAAGCCTAATTCTAATCTTTTGACTTTTCATGTGGTCTTTACTCTCCCTTCGTCCGATTGTGCGGACTGCTCCATGAAAATTACCTCTTACTTCGAGCAACCTTCCATTTCATCGCTAGTCACTCTCTCAAAGTTCGAAGTTCGTGGTTCACATGTGATCCGTGTATTTCTACCGGATACTTCCCTCGAACTTCGAAACTCTATAATTATTCCCGAATGCCGGTTACCACACCAGCGCCAACGGTACGACCACCCTCACGA
>CAMKDG010000103.1 GCA_946411205.1 uncultured Desulfotomaculum sp. | reverse complement strand
ACTATATACGGCTTTGAACCTTCCATAAAAGAAAGGTTGGGTTCATTTGTAATTTGAAGAGACGCCAAGTGAGCACCATATCGGTTAATAACTTTTCGAATAAAATCAAGCCAATTATCTATTTCTACACTAAGTTCTTGCTGTTTCGTCCAGTCCCCGCATCCCAAAGTTAAGTCTCCTAATAAGCCAGCTTCAAGATAGCGGTCCGCAAGGGATAACATTTTTGATTCCCATTCCTTGGTATAGATAAGATAGTTTCTTGGAAGCAGCATATTGGACTTGCCTTTAAGGTCTTTGAGTGCCAATTGAATCTTTTCGTAGTTATCCTCCGGTCCTGAAGCCAAACCGACAGGCGTACCTGCTACACTAAGCGGATAAATCCCAAACGTTAATCCTTTTGAAGCCATCTATTTAACTCCCATTCCTTTTAAAATGAATACCGTCCCCTCGATACGTCTCAAGCTTACCTTAACAATTCCTTGTCGATATCGTCTGATCCAGAAAAACTTTCACCGCCATGTTTGCCTGCTCCGGTTGTTCCAATGGCAATATGTGCCCTGCATTCTTGATGATTTCTAATGTGGCCTCCACGCCACCTTGTTTTGCCAGCCTGACTGCTCTTTCCATTTCGTGCTGCTTTACCAAAACACTGTCCGCCCCCCTGAGCCACAAGGTAGGACACTTTATGAGTGGAATTCTGTCTAGCAGGTTCCACTTTAGCCTGAACGGCCCGATGGCATTTAGTTGCCAATCGTCCATATCATTTTCACCGCAATCATGCTTGCCTTTGATTTCATCTTCTAAAATAGCAACGAGCCTATCCGGGTCGGTTGGCTTTGTACTGCCCACAAAGATGGAATCCAGCATTTTTCTGATAGAGTCATGACTCGACCTGACATATTTTTTACTAAGCATTCTAAGCATTCCGGGTATTTTTATATACAGCCATATTATGAATTCCAGGTCAATCCTATCGCCCAGTCCCCCCGGTTCGAACAACACCATTGATCCAACACGCTTTGGATGCAGCGACGCATATTCGATACTAAGGCCCCCACCCATGGAAAGTCCAACTAGGCTAAAGCGTTCAAGCCCTAGACTAATGAATGTACCGTGCAAAATATCCATCAGTCTAGAATGATCCAGATTTCCTTCCCACGGCCGCGATTTGCCGTGTCTAGGTGTGTCCAGGGCAAATACGTGATAATCCTTACTGAGAAATGGAAACATCTGATCCCATATAAATCGCGCTTCATCATACATTGCTCCGTGAAGCATCACGACGGTAGGTTTCTCCTTTGAGCCAGCTTCATATACAGATATTGGGCCTCCGGACACCTTTAAGTCATGATGTATCAGTCCGGGAACATGCTCAATCCCGCCAAAGGACTCGTTCGATTTCAGGTTTTCAACCATCGTCTTCTCCTGCCTTTCAGCGTATAGGGTATCGACTTAAGCCTGCAAAGTACCCGATGATATAAGTCATTAGCGTTTTCTTTCGTTATTATGTATAAACGATCTATCGTAAGCACAATTAACAAAAAATTATATTTGCATTCAAAAAACTTGCTCATCCTATTTCTTTCAAAAAAGATCAGGGTATCATATCTCACAATCACGGAGAAATAATACCCTGTCTTATAAGCAATTAATTATTACTCCGCAAAATCTTATCCATCGCTTTTCCCTTTGCTAACTCATCGACCAGTTTATCCAAATAGCGAATTTCCTGCATCGTTGGTTCTTCAATGTCTTCCACACGGACACCGCAGACCACACCTTTGATCAAAACCCGCGATGAATTCAGTTGAGGAGCTTCCGCAAAGAAGGTCTCAAAGTCTGTCTGTTTTTCCAGTTGTGTTTCTAACTCTTCCTGGCTGTATCCTGTCAACCAACGGATGATTGCATCGACTTCTGTTTTCGTACGGCCTTTTTTCTCCGCTTTCGTAACATAATGGGGATAGACATTGGCAACACTCATTGTATAGATACGATGTTTAGTCACGATACATCCTCGTTTTCTTTATTGTATTATGTATGTTTTTGGATTCATTGGCTAAGTTATTCATTGGAAAGATCGTCAATCGCTTGAACAGCTAGTTCCAATGCTTTAATTCTTCTTTCTAAAAGCGTTCTTTGAGGGCTATCTGCCTTTGATTTTGCATAAATCTTCTCAAGTGATGGGAATAAACCAGTAAGAACATTGCGAGCTTCTGCTAAATCTTCTCGGTTATAATCATGGGGGCTTTGATTCCAAATATTTTCTAGCATAGCTAAGCCGATGTAAAGAGCTTTGCGTCGTTTCTTTAATAAGGTGGTATTTGCGCCTTTCTGAGTCATCTGAGCCAAGGCCTTTTCGGATTTACTGATTGACGATTGGAAGGATTTTATTGATTCCAATTTATTTACATCTGATACGTTTTCCAATGTTAGCGCTGTCCTCTCTTCGCCTCTAAATTATTTTGCTAAAGAGCCTGATTCCACTGGTAACCCCTAACCCTGAGAGTATTAGCCGGGGATTTTATCGACAATCATCCCTTCCCGTAGTTTCAGTATTTTATACCTCTTATGTGCTATGTAGGCAAGTAATATACCCGTCGTTACTTATTTGTTATTTGTGGACTTGTAATTTGAAATTTACCATTTTTAAACACAATATCTCCTTTAAAAAATATAGTATCTTCAAAAAACTGCGGGCTTGCAAACTCGTCAAACAACACACCAAGTGGTATCTTTATTTTCAAACCATTTGCAATGTCAAAGAAAACAATATCTCCATATGCTATATTTTCATAGGTAAGCTTTTGATATTCTACGGGAATATCATAGGTGTAACTATCATTATTGGTTTTTACTATAATCCTATTTTCCTTTTTTTGATAAGCAGTAGAAAGCATCGTTTTCATTTGTTCTAAGTAATCACTAAACATATAGTCAACATAGCCGGATGTTCCAGCAAGCTTTAATACATGTAATTCATAAAGGGATAATCCTGTACCCGATCCTACATTAAGAACACAAATAATTTCATCGTCACCGTCATTATCTAGATCGTATTTATGTAAAACAGGTAAAACAAATCTCGGCGTTGTATATTCCCAATTAAAAAATTGAATCTTATCACTATATCTAAGCGCTACGCCGGTAGGTTTCAGCCCATATAAATAAATATCTTCTTTGGGAAGTTCTGCGATCAAAGGATATTCTGTGTTCTTGTAGCGATCACTTGTGATAATTGATCTTTCTGTTAAATCATCAATGCTTATTTCTTTTTCTTGTTTATTTCCAGAAAGCCACCAATTTGCAATTGGTGGTCCACTTGTCATCAGACCTTCGACATACCAGCCCTGCTCACCCTTTACCAGCCACAACCATCGGGGGAAAACCCCTTTCTCAAAAGCAGAATTTCCGCCATCTTTAATATCCAATTCTAACCAATAGCAAGCTTTATTTTCACGTACATCCTCTTTAATAACTTTTACATTATTAATTTTTACAGTGTCCCAAATTTCCTGTCCCTTCGGTTCAAAGGACTCAGCATGAGCAAGAGAAAGCTGTGTTAGATAATCACTTTCACGAAGTGCCTTTATATAAATCTCCATAGCCTGCTTGGCATCCGGCGCAAAATAAGACCCTCTGTCCCATGCATCATTATCCCTGGCAGCGGCATTAGGATTGCTGGCAAGTCCCATCCCCATTGCTGCAACAACAATTACTCCCGCAACAATTACCCACAAAGTAGGGCGCTGGTAATTTAACACGTTCTTTATACGCCCTTTTACACCCGTTTCCCCAAAGGAAAGAGGACTTCCATTGACCATCCCCCTGTTTACTGCCAGGAATAATAAGGACGCGCTGTAATCCTTTTTGATTTCCGTGCCAAGTTCCTTGATTACCTGTTCATCACAGGACATTTCCATATCACGACTCATCAGTAGAAAACTGATCCACACCAAGGGATTAAACCAGTGAACACAAAGCACTAAAAATGCAAAAGGCTTAATGATATAATCCAATCGTTTGATATGGGTTTGCTCATGCCTTAAAATGAAGCTTTTTTCTGTTTGCGAAAGTCCCATTGGCAGATAAATTTTAGGATTCATTATTCCAAGTACAAAAGGTGTGGCAATATTTTCGCACTCAAAAATATTGTCCTGCAAGAGAATTGCCGTACTGACTTTTTGTTTTAATAAGAAGTAGGATGAGACACTATAAATTACTAGGATCAGAACACCAAGTACCCATATCACCGAAAGAATAAACAAGATAATCTGCATAGGATTTGCACTGGCATAGGGTGTTGCTACCGGTAAAGAACTGTTTACTATTGAATTTACTTTATCTATCCCGGTTTCTATCTGGGGTTGTACCATCATCCCAACATCAGAAGGGATATAATCCATTTTACCTGAGCTTGGGGTGACAGCTTTTAAAAAACTAAACGCAGAAGAAAAGGAAAATGGGCATAAAAGCCGAAACAATACAACCGCCCATAAAGTATAGGAAAAAATCTTAGGGGTTTTTTTCAGAAACAACCGTGCAATCATAACAAATAAAATAACGTAACTTGAGGTAATACTCATATTAAGTACTTTAGAAAATAAAGCCAGCAAGAAATGTTCCATGTTTATCACCCCTTATAGCTATCGATCAGTTTTTTAAGCGCGTCTGCCTCGGCCTTTGACAACTTTTTATCGCTCATAAAACTGGTAATAAACTGGGGCAATGAGCCGTTAAAGGTTTTATCAATAAACTGTTCACTTTCAAATTTCTGCACCTGTTCCCGTTTTACAATAGCACAAACGGTTGAGTTTTCGTTTTTTAATATTTCCCTTTCGCACAACTTTTTCAAGACGGTGTAGGTAGTGGATTTTTTCCATCCAAGCCTTTCATAACAAAGCTTTACCAATTCTCCAGAGCCAAGGGGCTCATTCTCGCTTTCGCAAAGATTTAATTTATTCATAGCAGATCCCCCTTGGTCTATTTTTATAGACCCGTTATGTTTTGTAGTCTACTATTATAGACCTCCCTTGTCAACAAGCCGCTTTTTAAAAATTGACCAAGGCGAAAAACATTATATGATACACAGCAACGTTCCAGCGCTCTACACACCCAAATCCCATGAGCTCCCTGAATTGAAAAAGAGAGGGTACTATCTCTTAATCCACTAAGAGACAATACCCTCTCTCTATTTTACACAAGGCCTCTTATAGCCTTCATAGGTACTGCCTTGCACATAATCTCTGGATTAAAAACAAAAGCACATCAGTTGAAGCCGTTGTTCTCTAACCATTCGCGATAACTAGACGGAAGTTCTTTTTCAGAACGCTTTTGAGTAGCTTTCAACAACTGCTCATATTCTAAAGGCTGAAAAGAATCAGCAGATATCTCAATATCATACATACCATTTTGATCTGCATATATGAGCTGTATTCCAGTAATATTGTATTTTTCCCCCATAAGGGCAATGATGTCCCTCGCAATATTTGCCGGCATCTTATCGCTTTCAGTATCGGACAAATTAGCGACATTATAGACTTCCAAAAGATAAAGACGCTGTGCTTTTATGGCATAATTATCTGCATTTATCGTTGACCACATCGTGATATGTTCAGGAAAAATCAAACCCACCGGAAATTGCTTTACTACGTTCTTGTAAAATTCCTTCACTTCTGCGTTCACTTGCATATTGGCTGATTCATCATAAATGGTATTATTTTGAAGCCTATAGCTCAAAACAGATTCATTATCGGAACTGCATATATATCTTCCATTATACCAATTATACTTAACTTGGATGGGGGCAGTGCTTTGCATTTGCACCTTGGCATACGCCGCTAACTTGTCTTCCGCTATTATTTTCCCCAAAAACGGGCAAAATCCAATTCGATAACAAAACGATACGACTGCAGCTAAAATCAGCATGATCAAAAACACACCAATGATCTTGCCCCTCAGCTTTTTTCGGCAACCAACTTGTGTTAGCCCCTTTAAGTCACCAAACTGTGAACGGTTTATTGAGTCTGCGAAATTTATCATTGGATTTTTATTATATTCTTCTCTTTTGCGTTTTTCTTGTTTATCCTGTTCATCTTTTATATCCACAATTTCACCTTCCTGTTATTTAGTAAGTGGTGGTTTAGTTCATACTTCCTACTAATGTTCATTATATCCTGCTTTAACGGTTAAAAAATGAAATTGAAGTAACCTCTTGTTTCAAATAAAATTCTACAACAAAATAGGGTACTGCCGCTTAATCCTTTTAAGTGACAGTACCCTTATTCTCTTCATAATAGACAAATCACCATTTTTCGCTATTATGGAACACTAGTTCTTCCTTTATAAATTGCTCTTTTGATAATTCCAGATCTAGTTAACATTGTATTCGATCAGCAATAAACAACGATTGTCCATACAGGGTTTTGCCAAAATCACAAATTATCCGTTGGGTTTCCGGAGAGATCATAAATTCAACAAAGGCTTTGCCGCCTGCTGCATTAACATTAGGAAATTTCTCTGGATTTACCTGCATGACATGATAAATATTAAGCAACATAGGGTCTCCCTCCACCAGTATCTGCAGGTCAATATTTCTGCTCATGGCTAGATACGTCCCACGGTCGGACAAGGTATAGCCCTGGCCCTTCGAAGCATCCAACAGTGTTTCCGCCATGCCTTTACCAACACGGAAATACCAGGGTCCGGATGGTTCAATTTTGGCCTTGGCCCAAATCTCCAATTCCCGTAGGTTAGTTCCAGACTTATCTGCCCTGGAATAAAAGGGTGCTTGCTTTTTGGCAATATCTTGGAAAGCTCTGCTTGCCGACGTGCTGCCCCGAATACCTGCCGGGTCTGAAGCAGGCCCTACAATCACAAAGTCATTGTGCATGACCCGCTGGTAATTCGTTACTATTCCCTGGTCTACCAGTTCTCGCTCTGCATCAGGAGCGTGGGTTAAGAGTACATCAGCCTCGCCCCTTTCCCCCAAGGCCAACGCTTCACCAGAGCCCACTGATCTTACGTTTACCTTAAAGTTGGTCATACTTTCGAATCTAGGTAGTAAAAATTCCAATAAACCAGTATCAACCGTACTGGTCGTGGTGGCTAGTACGATGGTTTCTTGAGCCGCTGCAGGGGTGGTAGGGACAGAGGGGATACAGATGATATCGCCGGGATAGATCAGATTAGGATTTGGAATATGTTGATTGGCGGTTACCAGGGTAGCTACATTGATGTTATATCGTTGGGCGATCTTGAACATTGTGTCGCCTGCTTCTATGGTATAACGTTCATTAAAACCGACTGGACAACTTAGAGGGATTGTCGGTTTATGGTTTGCCACAGGTATACCCCCTTTCATTACCAAAGGTGATGTTATACCTTATGACAGTAAGTTATTTTTGGTCACCCTATAAGACCAAATAACAGCTAGTAAGTCGACCTACCTTGTGTTTGATATCTGTTAATTAAGAATATCTCCTTATCAGGCAAAGTCATAATACTTGCTAAATCCACTGGTTCATGGGCTTCGATGACAAGGATTCTATCACCTTTTTGCCAGGTACTTTGGCTGATGGTATCAGAAGCTATAAAATCAAACCTGGCCGGATTAGCTAACCTGGCCCGGGTAATTCCTTGAAGCGAATCGGCGAGGCAGGCTGAACCTTTAACAGATACCTTCAAATCTGGTGTATTAAGGTGTCCGAATTCCTCTTGAGCCATTGCTGCCATCCGGACAGCCAGGCGTAAAGCTAGACATTCTTCCTGATGATGTGCTAAAGCCTGTTTGAGAATTTTATTAACCCTATGTTTTTTATCAAGGGGATAAATGAATGGAGTTATGGGTGAGAAAATAATGTCACTTTCCTTATAGGGTTTGATGTCAATAACGGGCGTCTGGTCAACTGCATCAAGTCCTTCAACACAGAGAATATTTTCCTTTACACTTAGTAATCTAACCAGAGTCAGCGCTAGCGGGTTTGGCCTGCCGGGAGTACGCAGACCAAATACGCCGTATTCGGGTAAAGTTGGGTTGTATTTTCCCAAAGTGTTACGAAGTCTATGACGTGGGGCCAGATGAAACCAGGACAGTACCCAGAGATGTGAATTTTCTTCTATGCGATGAAGGGCTTCCGCATATTGAGGAAAAATTTCAATCTGTGCCTGATGTTGGCCTGAAAGTGGCAAGGTTTTGGTATTCTTGTAATCCGATCTCACGATCCCCACGGGATTGATAAAAATAGCATCCTGCATTTCTAAACCTCCAGTGTACTTAGAGAATAATGATTTTTGTTCTAATCATTTTATATGTCGTTGTTATGGCCTTTGTAAATAACGATCATATATTATTATTCAGGTAGTGTAAATCCTTTTGCTATTGTAACAAATCTCTATAAATCGCCAAAAAGGCTGCATCTGGATATTTCTTTCCTTATTAGGTGATTATTTCCAGTTTCGCGAGTTTCCTACCTAAACGAAAATGATACTACTCCACAATAAAACTATAAAAAACAGGGTATTATCTCTTAAATTACTAAGAAATAATACCCTTGCTTTATTTTATACTGAATCCATCAAACCCTTGATAGATAAGCTTACTTCGATTGGCCCTTGTTGATTACAGCGGCCTGCGCTGCTGCCAAACGGGCGATCGGTACTCTGTAAGGAGAGCAACTGACAAAGGTTAGACCGATAGCGTGGCAAAATTCAATGGAATTGGGCTCGCCACCATGCTCACCGCAGATACCGATAGAAATCTCCGGTTTCACCCGTTGAGCGTAATCCACTGCCAACTGCATCAGTTTCCCGACACCCTTACGATCCAGTACGATAAAGGGGTTGTCGCTGAGGATTTTCTTTTCAATGTAAGGTGGTAGGAATTTACCCTCCGCGTCATCCCTAGAGAAACCTAGAGCTGTCTGGGTCAGGTCATTGGTACCGAAAGTAATAAAGTCTGACTTCTCGGCTATTTCATCGGCCAACAGGGCTGCCCTTGGCACTTCGATCATGGTGCCTACACCATAGTGGAAATCAACACCGGTGGCTTGCTTTACTTCTTCAGCCGCTCTCTCTACCAACTCACGCAGGTAGGTTAGTTCTTTTACGTCGATAACCAGAGGAATTTCCACCTCGGGCCCCACATGATACCCTTCCTTAACCAGCCGTGCGGTAGCTTGGAAGATAGCCTGGGCTTGCATAGCATATACTTCCGGCCAAGTGATGCCTAAGCGGCAGCCCCGGTGGCCCAGCATGGGGTTAAACTCAGATAGAGAACGAACCTTGCGCAGCAGTTCTTCCTTATGCTTGATTTCTGTCTCACTGCCACCGGTAAGCTTTAATTTGGTAATTTCCACCGCTAGTTCTTCCGCATTAGGCATGAACTCATGGAGTGGAGGATCCAACAAACGAATGCAAACAGGCAGGCCGTCCATAGCCTTTAGAATACCGTAGAAGTCTTCCTCTTGCATGGGCAGCAATTGGGCCAGGGCTTCGGCCCTTTCTTCGATATCAGCAGCTAAAATCATTTTCTGAACAATAGGGAGACGATCCAAAGCCATAAACATATGCTCAGTACGGGTTAAGCCAATACCCTCAGCGCCAAACTCTCTGGACTTGGTAGCATCCTCGGGATTATCCGCATTGGCCCTGACACCCAGAGTACGGATTTCATCAGCCCACTGCAGTAATCTTTGAAACTCCTCAGACAGTTCCGGCTCAATCATGGGTACTTCACCCAGGATCACTTGGCCGGTGGAGCCGTCAAGGGAGATCACTTCTCTATCCTTAACAACAATCGTACCAATAGTAAACTGTTTGTTCTCATGATCAATCTTAATGGCTTCACAACCACAAACGCAGGGTTTACCCATACCCCGGGCCACTACAGCAGCGTGGCTGGTCATGCCGCCTCGGGAGGTCAGGATACCTTGGGCTGCCACCATACCGTGAATATCATCGGGCGTAGTCTCGGTACCTACCAGGATAACCTTGTGTCCCTGTTCGTTAAGCTTTTCTGCCAAGTCAGCATCGAATACCACCTCACCACAGGCGGAGCCAGGGGAGGCCGGTAAGCCTTTGGCCACTGCATCAATTTTAGCATTCGGGTCGATGCGGCGGTGCAGTAGCTGATCCAGTTGGGCAGGATCTACCCGGGTGATGGCAGTTTCTTTGGTAATGATTCCTTCTTCTACCATCTCTACGGCAATGCGAATGGCAGCTTGGGCAGTGCGCTTGCCGTTACGGGTCTGCAGCATCCAAAGTTTATTCTTTTCAATGGTAAATTCGATATCTTGCATATCGTTATAGTGATTTTCCAACAAAGTGCAGGTACGATCAAATTGTTGAAAAACTTCCGGCATTTCCTCTGCCAGCTTGGCAATGGGCTGAGGCGTACGAATGCCGGCCACCACATCTTCCCCCTGGGCGTTGGTGAGGAATTCACCGTAGAGCAGTTTTTCTCCCGTGGAGGGATTGCGTGTAAAGGCTACACCGGTACCGCAGTCGTCACCCATGTTACCAAATACCATGGCTTGCACGTTAACGGCGGTGCCGAGGTCGTCAGAAATCTTGTGGATTTTGCGATAGATAATAGCACGGTCGTTTTCCCAGGAATTGAACACCGCATAAATAGCCTGATACAGTTGTTCCCGGGGTTCCTGGGGAAAGTCTTTGCCGGTTTCCTTGCGAACAATGAATTTATATTTCTCAATCACTTCCTGCCAATCTTCAGCAGTCAGTTTATTATCAAATTGCACATTTCTTTTATATTTTTGGTCTTCTAAAACACCTTCAAATTTATGATGCTCGATATCTAGCACCACGTTACCAAACATTTGGATAAAACGGCGATAGCAGTCGTAGGCCCAACGGGCATTGCCGCTGCTGGCAGCCAGACCAATCACGGTTTGATCATTGAGTCCCAGGTTAAGTACTGTATCCATCATACCCGGCATAGAAACAACCGCTCCGGAACGAACGGATACCAGGAGTGGGCCATTGGGGTCACCAAATTTTTTGCCCAGGGTTTGCTCTAACCAAGCTACCTTTTCTTCCACTTCCTGTTCCATGCCAACAGGAAATTGACGTCCGGCCACATAAAACTCTTTGCAGGCTTCGGTGGTAATGGTAAATCCAGGAGGCACCGGCAGACCAATGTTGGTCATTTCAGCTAGGTTGGCACCTTTACCCCCTAAGAGCCCTTTCATTTCTGCTTTACCTTCGGAAAAAGCATAGACAAATTTTTTGCTCACCAGAAAATTCCCTCCCTAAATTATTGAGAGGTGAGAGATGGATTTTCAGAAGCAATTGGGCAAGCCAAATTGCCTCCTGGTTTCCACCAATCTCACTCTATAAGTATCCCGCCTCTTTTTTATTTCTAAAAATTTATAATCTCTTACTTCTCACCTTTATGTCTTTCCCCACGGTAGTAAATTTCCAGCACTTTACTGGCAGTTTCTTCTACTGCCTTGTTGGTTACATCAATGATCGGACAACCCACACGTTTCATAATCGATTCTGCGTATTCCAACTCTTTTAAGATACGTTCGTGGCTGGCGTAATCTGCGTGAGAAGTAAGCCCCAGGGTTTTTAGACGCTCAGTTCGTATTACATTTAGCTGTTGTGGTTTAATGGTTAAACCCACAGCTTTATTAGGAGGTAGGTTAAAGATTTCCTGGGGCGGTGCCACTTCTGGTACCAAGGGTACGTTAGCTGCTTTAATGCGTTTGTTAGCCAGATACATGCTAAGCGGCGTTTTGGAAGTACGAGATACCCCTAAAAGTACTAGGTCTGCCCGCAAAATCCCCCGAGGATCTTTGCCATCGTCATACTTAACAGCAAACTCAATGGCTTCTACACGGCGAAAATATTCCTCATCTAATTTACGCACCAGTCCGGGTTCCAGTTTAGGCGGACCGGAGGTAATCAGAGTCAGAGAATCCAAAAAGGGTCCCATGATATCCACGGTCGGTATATGATGCCGATCCGCTTCCCTTACCAAAACCTCTCTAAGCTCTGGCAACACCAGGGTAAAAGCAATAATACAATTCTGTCCCTGAGCCTCATCTACAACATCCACGATGTCCTGAGGGTCATTGACATAAGGGACCCGCCGAATTTGCACGTTCCCCCCGTTGAACTGGCTAACTGCCGCTTTGGCCACCAATTCCGCTGTTTCACCAATGGAATCGGAAACAATATAGACTACCGGATTATCATCCTTTGGTGCAATCAAGGCTAATCCCTCCTCAAGACCCTTCACCCAACTCCACAAAAATCCGGGTTAGATTGGTCTTTGAAAATCTACCGACCACTTCATATTCTTTCTCATTGGTTCCCGGCACCGCTCTTACTACCGGAAGAGAGTCCACTTCATGGCTTAACAGCTTGCCGGCTGCCAACCAAACCGAATCATTTTCCAAGGTCATGTGGACGTTAGGCATCCGAGTCATAATAACACTGATCGGTAGTTTGTGAATGTCATGACCACCCAGGGTGGTCTTTAACAAGTCTTTCCGGGAAACCACACCCTCCAGCAGACCACCTTCCCGGACTACATAGAGGGTTCCCACATCTTCAATAAACATGGTGACCACTGCATCATAGACTGTACAGCTCTCAGGTATCACGATGGGCACGGACTTAACATCACCCACCTTAAAGCGGGTAATTTTGTCAGCCAAAACTCGGTCGGTGGTTTTGCCGCTGTAAAAATATCCTACCCTCGGTCGAGCCTCCAACAAGCCGGCCATGGTTAAAATAGATAGATCCGGTCTTAGGGTGGCTCTGGTTAGGTTGAGCTGCTCTGCAATTTGCTCACCGGTGATGGGACCATGATTTTTAACAATCTCTATAATGGTTTCCTGTCTTTGGGAAAGATCCATCCCCTCACCCCCAACCGCGAAATGTGACATACTATTTAATCAATATGATACTTATAATATAG
>CAMKDG010000102.1 GCA_946411205.1 uncultured Desulfotomaculum sp. | reverse complement strand
TACATCCTCAACGTCAAGACCGCCGTACAAACCCTTGTACCCGGCGTTTTGAAAATTGCATATTCTTCATTCGTAATCAATCCGGCACTGCGGGCTGCTTCGGCGAGCATCTGATTCCATTGCTTGATATTACCGCGTACGACAAGTCTTTTGTTCTCTTCATCAAGCTGATTGAAATAATCCGCAACCTCTTGACGGCGTGTTTGTATGGCAAAATAAGTCTGACCGAGCGCAATAACCTCTTTGCGCGGGTCTCCGTTTTGGACAATAAGATAGCAAGCGTAACGGGAAAGTTCGTAATCTATAACTTTCCTTTTTGTTCTGCTCCCTATCTCGACCATTTTGTTGACCTCAACAAAATGGTTGTCAATATCGAAACCACTGTTCTTACAGGCCAGCTCAGCCTTATCAAGGACTTTCGAGAAATTTCTCCATTCGACATAATCCAACTCTACAGAAAGTTGACGAGCTAGCCAATATTCATCGCCATTCTCATGAATATGTTTGATGCTCTCAAACCGCTTATATTCTTTTGCTTTTAGCTCACTCATAATCCCACCTCCATCCAAAGGTACATTTATCCAATATAAGTATACTCGCAATTTCAGGGACTTTCAAAAGGAATCCGGCGCAAACATCTCAAGGGTGCTTTTGTTTTGTGCGCTTTTCTAAAACAATTATTATATGCTATACTGAGAGTATTTAACATAAGTTTCCTTGTTGGGGGTGCAAAAGGTTGGAGATTATTACCACACACGTAAATACAGACCTGGATGGCTTGGCTTCCATGGTGGCAGCCCAAAAGCTATATCCAGGGGCCGAACTGATTTTTCCAGGAAAACTGTCCCGCAATGTAGAAGAGTTTTTAGCCCTGCACAAGGACACTTTGAAAAACGTTCGCATGATTAAGGACATCAACATTCATAAAGTAAAAAGGCTGATTATGGTAGATACGAAAAGCCCTGGACGGGTATCCAAATTAAAGGAACTTTTTGATCGTCCCGAGGTGGAAGTACATATCTACGACCATCATCCCCGGGCAGAGGGGGATGTTTGTGGCAAAGTAGAAGTGGTGGAACCCATGGGTGCTGCCACCACCCTATTAATTGAGAAAATCCGGGCTAAGGGATTGGAAATCACACCGCTGGAAGCTACCATTATGATGTTGGGGATCTATGAAGATACTGGGTGTTTAGTTTTTACCAGTACCACCCCCAGAGACATTCGGGCAGCCGCCTTCCTGCTGGAGCAGGGTGCCAACCTGGCTGTGGTAGCGGACTTCTTGGGTCGCCCTTTAACCCAGGACCAAAAAGCTCTGCTGAAGAAACTTCTGGTTACCGCAGAGCACCATCAAATTAACGGCACCAAAGTTCTCATAGCTCGGGGCAGTGTAGATGAATTTGTTGGTGGCCTAGCTTTGTTAACCCATAAATTGTCTGAAATTGAGCGAACCGATGCGGTTTTTGCTGTAGTGGAGATGGAAGATCGAGTACACCTGGTGGGACGCTGTGCCCTTGCGGAGGTTAATTGTAAAGAGATTATGGAACAGTTTGGCGGTGGTGGTCACCCGGCGGCAGCTTCGGCAACCGTAAAAGGTCAAACTGTGGAAGAGGTAGCCGGACGGTTGCTGGAGTTAGTTAATAGTATGATTAGGCCCACCTTGACGGTGCAGGATATTATGTCAAGCCCGGTAAAGATGGTTTTCCCAGAGACTACCATTGAAGAAGCGGGTAAAATTATGCTTCGTTATGGACACACCGGCTTACCGGTGATAAAGGACGGTAAGCTGGTGGGTGTTATTTCCCGGCGGGATGTAGAAAAAGCCACCCATCACGGCTTAGGTCATGCGCCTGTGAAAGGGTACATGACCGTTAACGTAGTTACCGTCAACAAAGATATGAATATCCATGATGTGCAAGATTTAATGATCGAAAGAGATATTGGCAGGCTGCCGGTGGTGGAGGGAGACCTAGTCATTGGCATTGTTTCCCGCACCGATGTTTTGCAAACCTTACATGAAGGATTTCAAGGACGTTATTCCACCACCTACACAGACAAAACCACTACTAAAATTAGCAACATTAAACCAGATATGCAACGAGTTCTGCCAGGCCGCATTATGAGTCTTTTAAATAAAGCTGGTCAAGTTGCGGAGCGGTTGGATTACGAGGTTTATGCCGTGGGTGGTTTGGTACGGGATGTTCTGTTAAAGGTAGAGAATTTAGATGTCGATCTGGTGGTGGAGGGGAATGGCATTGAAATGGCCCATGAACTTTCCAAAGAGATTGGTGGTCGGGTACGGGCCCATGAAAAGTTCGGTACGGCAGAGATCGTTTTTCCTGATGGTTATTGGGTGGATGTAGTTACCGCCAGGGTGGAGTATTATGAATACCCGGCAGCGTTGCCCCAGGTGGAGCAATCGTCCTTAAGACACGATTTATACCGGCGGGACTTTACCATTAATGCCATGGCAGTAGCTTTAAATCCCGGGCGGTTTGGTGAGTTGGTGGATTACTTTAATGGGCGAGAAGATCTGCAAATTGGAGCCATTCGGGTACTACACAACTTAAGCTTTATTGAAGATCCTACCCGCATCCTCAGGGCTGCTCGCTTTGAGCAGCGTTACGACATGGCTATTGAACCGCAAACCCTCCGCCTGATTAAGGAGGCAGTACGGGAAAAGGTGGTTTCTCGCCTGACCACGGAGCGGATGTGGGGTGAACTAAAAAGTATTTTGGAAGAAGCAGATCCAGAACACATGCTGGATCGTCTTGATGAGTTAGGGGTTTGGGATTATCTCTTCCCGAAGATTACTTTCTGGGAAGTGCAATATGTAATTAGCGAAATGCCCCAGGCCTTAATGATTTTGCGCAATTGGGGCTGGGCTGAACCTGCCGAAAAATGGTTACCCTATTTTCTGGGTATTCTTCATTTATCCAATCAGGAAACGGCCTACCAAATTTGCCAGCGCTACAATCTGGGGCGGCGACAAACGGATAAGGTTCTGGATACCATTGCCAATGGCCGAGTAGCTTTGAAGAGGCTTTCCATTGAGGAGGATGTACCTCTCTCGGAATTAACGAAAATCGTGCAAACTCTGCCCAGGGAAGCGTATCCGTTATTCTTGTCCCTGTTGGAAGATAAAAATGCCATTCGTCGTTTTCGTCTGGTTATGGAATCTGTGCACAAAAATAAACCGGTGGTAAATGGTAAAGATATTCGGGAGATGGGTTTCCAACCAGGTCCCATGTATCGGCGAGCCTTAGACGCGGTTTGGCGGGCTCGACTGGATGGCCTGGTAAATACCCGAGAAGAAGAGATAGAGTATCTACGTTCTTACTTAGAGCACAATAATGCACCAAAGATTCAGCCGAAACAACCAAAACCAGTGGTAAGTCAGGAGCATCCCGCTGCCCGGGCTAAACAAGGGAAAAAATCAAAGGGGAAGAAAGTATAATGTTTGGTATTCCTTCTTGGGAAGAGATTCTTTTAAAGGTGTTAATTATAATGCTGGCTTTACCCCTCCATGAGTATGGGCATGCTATGGTGGCTTATAGATTGGGTGATAATACAGCCTATCAGGAAGGAAGACTTACGTTAAACCCACTCAAACACCTAGATCCCCTGGGTACTCTCATGATTTTCTTTGGCCCCATTGGCTGGGCCAAACCAGTTCCCGTAAATCCCTTTTATTTTAACAATCGTAAACAGGGGATGATGCTGGTATCCTTGGCGGGGCCGTCGGCCAATTTGTTGTTGGCTTTGTTGGGGGCAATTTTACTGGGTATATTTCATACTTCACCAGTTGCTCAGTACCTTTTGTATTACTTTATGGTAATTAATATTTACCTGGCTGTTTTTAATTTGCTGCCACTACCCATGCTGGATGGTTCCAAAATTTTAGCGGGTATTCTTCCCGGCAGTCAAAGTTGGTTATATAATTTAGAACGATATGGCTTTCCGATTCTTTTATTATTAGTAATATTTGGCTTATTAACACCCGTCATCACGTTCTTTGCCAATCCCGTTATTCAGGTATTTCACGCAGTGGCAAAGTTCGTATCAATACTATAAACAGAAGGAGTTTTAACAAATGGCAACCAAAGGCATAATTTTAAGCGGCATGAGACCTACCGGTCGACTTCACCTGGGCCACCAGAGCGTGCTCAATAACTGGGTTCGTTTGCAGGATGAATATAACTGTTTCTTTATGGTCGCGGATTGGCATGCCATTACCACTGGCTGGGAGGAGGCCAAGGAAGTTCCTCCTAATACAATAGAAATGGTGGCAGATTGGTTGGCTATCGGCATAGATCCGGAGAAAAGTGTGATTTTTCGTCAATCCAGCGTTCTGGAACACGCAGAATTACATCTCATGTTTTCTATGGTAACCCCCTTGTCCTGGTTGGAACGGGTGCCTACCTATAAAGACCAAGTTCAAAAACTAGGGGAGATGGGTAAGGATATCAATACCTATGGTTTTCTCGGGTATCCCTTGTTACAGGCGGCAGACATTTTAGTCTATAGAGCCAACGCTGTACCGGTGGGGGAAGACCAACTGCCTCACATTGAATTAACCCGGGAAGTGGCGCGGCGGTTTAACTACCAGTTTAAACCGGTGTTTCCCGAACCTCAGGGGATTATTAATAAAGAGGTGGCTGTATTACCAGGTATTGACGGAGCTAAAATGAGCAAAAGTTATCATAACTATATTTCCATTGGGGCTAATGCAGAAGAGATTAAAAAGAATGTTAACCAAATGGTCACTGATCCTGCCCGCATTCGTAAGACCGATCCTGGTAACCCACAGGTTTGTGTGGTTCATAAGTTCCACCGTCTCTATAACGCCGATCTGCTAGAAGGGATTGAAACCGAGTGCAAGGCCGGTTCCATTGGCTGTGTAGCCTGTAAGAAACAATTAGCAAGCTCTCTAGAAGACCAGTTAAGCCCCATTCGGGAACGTCGGGAACAAATATTGACAAAAAAAGGCTACATCGATGAAATTCTCAGGGCTGGGGACGAAAAGGCCCGTGCAGCGGCAAGACAGACTATGGAAGAAGTGAGAGCGGCGATATTTGGGTAGGTGAAACCATGTCCTATGCAGTAAAACTATCCGCCTTCGAAGGGCCTTTGGACCTGTTGTTGCACTTAATTGACAAAGACCAAATTAACATCTACGATATTCCCATTGCGGAGATTACAGCGCAATATCTGGTTTACATTAAAGATATGCAAAATCTTGATATGGATGTAGCCAGTGAGTTTTTAGTCATGGCAGCCACCTTGGTTTCCATTAAGGCCAGGATGTTGTTGCCCCGTACGCCTAAGGGTCAGGGAGATGTAGCGGAAGAAGGCCCGGACCCCCGGGAAGAATTGGTACAGCGGTTGTTAGAATATAGGAAGTTTAAAGAGGTAGCCTCCTATTTAAAAACCCAGGAGAGACAGGCTGGGAAGGTGTACACCAGAAACAATTCTTTGGAGTTATACCAGCACTTGTTTTCCCCCAAGGACCCCTTGAGAGGGGTTACACTGGATCTCCTGTTGGCGTCCTTGCAGCAAGTACTAAAAAAGGCGGGGGCTAGCCTGACAATTCCCGGAGAAATTACCCGGGAAGAAATTCAAGTACCGGAAAAGATGAGACAACTACTAACCCTGCTGGTGCTCCACCCTCGGGGTATGAGTTTTAGCAGGATGTTTTCCAGAGACACCACTCGTTCAGAAATGATTGTCACCTTTTTAGCCGTGTTGGAACTGCTAAAATCGGGTCAAATTTCTGTGGAGCAAAGGAACCCCTTTAGTGATATTGTCATCTCCCGTCGTACTCAGGTGTTAACTGAGGAGGCATAGTATTGGTGGTTTTATTTAAAGAACAAACCAAGGCAGCTTTGGAAACACTTTTGTTTGTAGCCAGTGAGCCGCTCACTGTGCAAGCCTTGGCGCGTATCGTGGAAATTGATTTAGAAGATACCAAAGAATTACTACAGGAGTTAGCCAAGGAATATGAAGCTAGACCCGGAGGGCTGAAGCTGATAGAAACTGCCGAAAACTGGCAAATGTCTACCAAGCCGGAGTATGCTCCCTATGTGGAACGATTGTATCGTAAAAGCGGCACGGGGCTATCCCGGGCAGCTGTTGAAACCTTGGCGATCATTGCTTATCGGCAGCCGATCACCAAATCCGAGCTGGAACTAATCCGGGGTGTTAAGGTAGATTCACCCATCAGTACCTTGCAGGAAAGATGTTTGATTGAGGAAAAGGGCAGGCGGGAGGGACCGGGGCGCCCGGTTCTCTATGGAACTACCCTGGATTTTCTAAAACATTTTGGCTTAAAGGATCTTACAGAACTTCCCCCTCTGGAGGAATTTCTGGTAGAAGAACTGGAGTTTATAGAAGAATAAAAAGCAAGGGGACAGGGAGTATGTTTCTAAAACAGTATCCCCGGTCCCCTTGTTACATCCAGACAATCGCAAAGTTAACTTACTTACGTTATTTTAATGCAATATAAATTTTGATCTCCGCAACGCCGTTTTCATTGCTCAGGTATTCTTCAAAATCGTAGGTAAAGCTTCTCTCCAGGGGCAGTGTCCAAATTTTATCCCACGCCTCTGCCACATCTTTGACAACGTCGCCTCGAACACAGAATACAGCGTAGTTGCTGGCGGGAATGATTTTTTCAACCAATTGGGGATTTCCGTTTTTCGTCACTTCTGCACCTACCGTAACGTCATAGGATGTCTCGTCATAGCCGGAATACAGCCCTACGCAATAGGGGTTGGCTTTGTTCTGAATAGACGCCCAAATTCCATCTTCCATGAACTTTCGCCATAAGCCGCCGATTATCTGCTGACATTGAGGAGCGGTGTGTGAAGTTCTTGCCATTACACCGACAACGATTTTCTCTTGAAGGGTGACAATTTCATAGTTCATAGTGATTACCTCTTTCTATTTATAGGGTAATCACAGTATAGTTCAGCTAATATGACAACAGCGTGTCATATTAGGAATAGTTTTTTAAGGAATTTTGCAACAGGCACTTCATTTCAGCAATGGCTTGTTGCGGGGAAAGAATCGTGCAATATTCTCCGAAAGAAGCAGCATAAGTGCATATGGTGCTGATGTCCGGCAGATAAAGCTCACAGACAAAGTTGCCATTTGCGTTGATTTGATAGCGGCTGATTTCGTCATAAACGCGAAAAGCCATTGCTTTTGATATAAGCAATTCCGCTTTGATATAAGCATTTGTATCAGGCTCTTGTCTGGCACAGATATTTTTCGGTGTTTCCATCTCAAAACCTGTGTCAGTTATTGCAAGCTCGGTTATTCTCCTCAGTTTGAAAAAACGGTAATCCTTGCGCAGGGTGCAGTAGGCGTAAAGATACCAGGCCGCCCCTTTGAACACCAGCTTCAGCGGCAGGACCTCACGAGGTAGTTTTTCTGCCTTTCCGCTTGCGTAGTTAAAAGTGATGATCTTCTTTTCAATGATTGCGGTTTTGATTTTCTCAAAATACACCCCATCATTTTCAAAATATCCCCAGGATGAAAAGTCAACTTCAATCCAGTCGGCGTTCTTTGCACCAAGCATAGTAGTGAGCTTATTTAGGGCCGTTTCATTCTTGGAGAGATTAACGGCACGGAAGGCGTTCATGGAAGAAAGAATTTCGCTTTTTTCCTGTTCCGTGAGAATCGCCTTGTTGAGGGTAAAATCCGGCAACAAAGAAATGCCGCCGCCCTTGCCTTTGCTCATATAGATGGGCATACCCGCCTGGGAGAGGACTTCAACATCGCGATAAATTGTTCTGGCCGAAACTTCAAAGCGCTCTGCCAGTTCTGCTGCAGTTACAGTCCGGTTTTCCAGAAGTATGTAGATTATTTCAAACAATCGATTAATCTGCATAAATGCTCCTGTTAAGAGTAGTTTCTGTTCTGTTTTGCACAACAACGCCTCGCTAGCTTCATTTTCATAGACTAAAGGTTTTTATGAAATACTGATATTGCCGTTTTCATCTATGTTGATGCCTATTTCTCGTAAAGCTTTGGGGCTTCCGCTTATTTGAAGGCCAAATACAATTGAGGCACTAAGAAACATATCTTTCTCAAATTCATGGCTGTAAGTTTTCCCCGCTTCCCAACTGTTGTTCTCACTTTCCGCACCGAATGGATGGACGCTCATGCCGCCATCACCCATCTTTATGCGACCACCAACCCAGAGATAAAAAGAGTATTCGGAAGGGAGTCCTTTCGGTATTGTAAAACTTAATATGTTTTTTTCGTTATCAAATTTGACGGAATCTGCAAAATCTTTTACTAAATCTTCAGGCGTCGGCTGCACCGTATTATCCGGCACGGATGCCCTTGAGTGCGTCTGCTCAACCGCACCCGGTGTTGAGGGTAAAGGCGTCATTTTACAGCTAGGCAGGGTGCTATTTGAACAGGCTGTGAGGGTCAACATCACAAACGCTATGACGAGCGTGCATATTTTTATTTCCATAGGTTTCATGTTTAAACCTCTCAACTATAATACTTAATTAATACAAAATACCAGAAATCCTTATGACTACTGGAATTAAGATAATTCACCATACTGTTCTAAAAAATTCTCTCGGTTTTGCTCGAAACTGTTCAATTTCACGCGGTGGCCATTTATTTCATTTTCTTGATGAAGTGATAAACATATTCGTCATCAATAGGCAATAACCTTTCCGATATGTATGAGGTTAAATCCACTGTCGGCTAAAAGCTTGGTTATTTACTGTTTAAAATACCTTTTTTAGTAATTCAAGGGGTTATAAGGCTTTAAGTGTTATTGGAAAAGTTTCGAATATCAAAAGCTAGAAATAAGGAATATATTGGTGAAAATTTAAAAAGGGTGTGATACACTGTTTTATAAAACGAAGGATAATAAGTAATTATCCTCAGGTATTTATGCGGGGGAATGCTATGAGTGAATATGTTAGCAATCAGAATGCAATCAGAGGTTCTTTATGCCAAGCAATTGAGCACAGAGAAAAATTCAGCATTGTAAAAGGAATATCTGGAAGAGGGAAATCTTTTTTAATGGATACACTCTCCGAGATGCCTGGTATCGAATTTTATAAATTAAGCGGAGACTACTATTCCCGTACGCGTGTTTATTATCCATTCCGTACTTTATTAAATACACTATATGCCGACAAACAAAAAAAATTAAAAAAAATGCTAAGAGCCGAAGCTGCCCAAAATGCAGTGAATCAGGTTGGAAGTTTTTCGCCGCTGGGAGCCGATTTTTTATCGACCTGTATTGCCGAAATATCCGGTACCAGTAAGAAAATGCAGGAATTTAACAATGTTGCATTTAGCAAAGACGAGTTAGAACTGCTATTCCCACTGGAATACTTTTGCGGTGGGGAAAAGATATCTGTATTTTTATTAGATGACTTGCAGTATTGGGATGATTCGTCACTCCAGCTTTTGTATTCCCTCATTCAAAGAGCGAGTAATACTAATGTTTTTCTTAAAAATATGCTATTTGTGGCTACGATAAATATATCCCAAGTGCCAAAAGATACCGAAATGCTGTCCGGGCTGGCTCAATTAGCTGGTGAAAACATCTTTCTGTTAGAAGGAGTAACACTGGATGAGTACAGTGAGACATTGAAAATTCTGGGCTGCTCCGTAGAACTGGATAGTCGCCTGATTTCAGCCCTATACTCTATTACCATGGGCAACTTACAACTCACGGCAGATATCGTCCTGCTTCTTAACCACGGTACCGAAATTGAGGAGACAATTCGGCAGATTATCCTAAATCGAGACTTAGGACATCTCTTAGTAGAACGGCTAAACAAGATCAGTGACTATGGTGCATTGGTAAATGAGGCATTAAAATATGGGGCACTATTTGGCAATTCTTTTTACTATCACGACTTGGAACCTGTTCTTGAACTTAAGGAAAGCTCCATCCGTGGCTTAATCGATATTGCCCAGACATTCAGCCTAGTAAAAGGAACTCCGTCAAGTGCGTCATTTATACATGAGTTAATCCGTGAAACCTATAAAAAAGAGACCAATGAAAACAAAGTTAAATACTATACTGGATTTGCCAGTTGCCTCAAACTCTTGCACCCAGGGGATTATCGTGATCGGGCCGAAAGCCTTTTGAATGCAGGAGAGTATGAAATGGCACGAACAGTCCGTCTACTAGATTTTATTAAAGAACTCCGAAACCATCGACTCCCGTCCGAGCTCCCTGAAAGATATGGTTTTACTCCTCGCCTTTTGGAGTATTCAGACTCAATGAAATTAGCATATAGTGCGTTTGATGAAGGAAATTATAGATTCTGTCTTGAAGAACTGGAATTGTTAGAAGATATATATCCCCAACCACTTCTGGCAGAAAAATATTATTTGATGTCTGTCACTTTAAGTAAATGGTTAAATACCAGATCCCGTATTAGATCGAAGCGCTGCCTTGATCCATTTCTAGAAGCAGAGGATATTGATAACGAAACGGAAGTATGGGAGCGAATTATCTCAGCCTATATCGTTGCCTGTATTCATAACAATGACATTGATACAGCACGACGCTACGAAATAGAGTTAAAAAAGAGTATTACCGTTCGGATAGATTTTGATATGGAAGCTTCTTTCCGACTCAATACTTTAAGACGAAAAGCATCCAGTATATACCCACCTACTAAGTCATTCACATTGAATCGGAAAAGTAAAGATTTCTTTGCGCCGAACCGCACGCTAGAAAGCAGCAAATTACCATTAGACCCAGTTGAATACTATATGTCGCTGAACAACTATGTGGCTACCGCTCTGATGGCAGGCAAGGCTGCCGATGTATTTCGTGAAGCTAGTGAGTTAATAAATTTGCCACAGGAAATTAAGTATTTAAAATTTCCCCGATATGAGATGCCGCTGAATAACGCAATCCTTGTTGCTTACTTGAATAGAAGTATAACTGCTAAAGAGGCTCAAAGTAGAATGGAAATGATTCTTTGCAAATGTATAACTGAAGACTCCACATCTACTATTATCCGCGTTAATGTGGCCATTTTTATGGCTCTTAATGGTGAGATAACAGATGCAGAAGCACAGTTAGAACGCCTTTATAGCGAAATGAAGGAAATTCATAATCTTGAGTTTTATTATCGATTTTTAATTGAAGTTAACTTCTCTTCCATTCTTTTTATGAATGGGGCTCAAAATCGAGCGATTACTATTCTAGAATCAATCTGCTCTGAGCCCATGCTTTCTAATGACGAGAGTCTTGAGGCACATGCACATGCTCTTTACCAAGAGATCATGAGCAGTACCAACAACTGCACAGCAGACTGGTATAATAAAATGCTTCCGTCTTCAGACTATGTAACGCCTGCCTCCTGGGATTATTACGGGCATAAGTATTTGTTTGGAGAGCTGGAATTTTGGAGCGAATCTTAGATAGTTACGAAGGTGATATCCCTAAAAAGCAGATCACCCGGAACTGCGGGCGAAATGGTTCTACTAATTCTGGAAAGGCCTGAATAACTTTGTAAATATGAGATATTGTTTCACCAAGCTGGTCTATAATATCTTGATTTTGTAGTTGGGAAACAGTTGGGCACTCATTAGACAAGACAAGTGCTAGTTTTTTACTATAAGTTACTACATAAAGCGGCCAAATGGCACACTTGAAAGGCTTATTATCACCTAACAGACATCCTGTATCACTCAATAAAGGACAAACATATTCTCCATTTCTATCCTTTGCCATTTTCAAGAAAAAAAGCCCGTGATCCTTATAAATAGTATTATCAATAAATTTCGTTGCTCTTGTTAGCTCCGCTTGGGTAAAACCGGGGGCATCCCACACATCATTATCTGTATATTTACAACATACCTTGCATTGAGCACATATATCCCGCCTTAAAATCGCTCTAATCATAATTCAGCATCTCCGGCAGTAGAGGATGAGATCAGGCAGGCAATCAAGTCATCATACGTAAGCCCTAATTGGTAGAATAAAAATTCATAGCTACTCTTTGCTGTGTAGTGTGGGTTAGTGGCAATGTCTGTTGTGTAGATATCACCATGCTCCGTAATGCGAAAATCTATACGCCCAAAGCCGTTTATGCCTAAGAGTCTAACGATTTTCTCAGCAATATTTGTCAATTTTTTTGCTACCTGTGGTTGTTCTTCGGAGAAATCAAAATATTCGTACCCATCAACGTTGCGCAAGTGATAGTCCAATATCCGGTCTTCCATTTTACGATTGCCATCTAATTTGATCCCCACTGGGAAAAATGTTAGTGGTGTTCCTGCAAAGATAACAGGAACCTCAACCTCATAACCAGGAATAAATTCTTCTACCAAGACTTCCTGACGATAGGATGAACATACTTCAAACACCTTTTGAGCCAAACCATTATCAGCAAAACAAATGTTTGAAGCATCAATTCCGATACTTGATGCTTCATAATTCGGTTTTACTATGAAACGACCTTGTGAGGGAGACGAAGATCTGTCAAACCAACCTGTTCTGGGCTGGTAGAGCCAAGAACGAGGTGTCTGTATCCCATTTTGTTTTAGAATAGAACTGCTGCGATATTTGTCCCGACAGAGGCTAACTATATAAGGATTAGACCCAATATAAGGAATATGGTATAGATCACAAAGTGCTGGAATCAAAGATTTACGCCCGATTCTTGTGCCTTTTTGGGCAGAATTAATCACTATTTTTTGAGACATATCCTCCTGGGTCGTTGAGACAAAGTTTATAAAATCCTCCTCATTAAAAAACTGCCGAACGTGAAAGCCCATATGATCTAATGAGTTGTAAATCCTTGATTGTTCTTCATCCGAAAAGAACTCTGATGTTACAGAGTACCCGTCATAATCGCGTATATTCCTTGTCTTTTTTTTATTGTTTGCCAGTAGAATGATTTCATAATTGGCCGCGAGATGTCTGGTTCTGCTAATTAATGTTTGGAGTACTTTAAAGTTTTTTGTATACAAATTAACCTAGCCCCCAATTGAGGATAATTACTTATTATCCTTCGTTTTATAAAACAGTGTATCACAC
>CAMKDG010000101.1 GCA_946411205.1 uncultured Desulfotomaculum sp. | reverse complement strand
TATAAAACCCCTGCCAAATCAAACATATTTTTTAAAAATTTTTACTTTTATGACCATTTGCAATTCACATATTGATTTTATTTAGTAGACAACTTTTAAAATATATTAAAACAGGCTGCTGAATAATACGTCCTTTTTCAACCATCGGCTTGATTTGTTTAAATAACCTTACTTGCTAACTATCTAAGTATCAGTTATAGCAAACTGATGCTAGCTGACAGCCGATGACCAACAGCAAAAAGGGAGTGCTGCAAAAAAGTAGTTTTGCAGCACTCCCCAACTTCCTTTGATCATCTTCGTATTATCAATAGTGCTTGGTTACACTTTAAATTTACTACTAATCTGAGTTAACCTTTCCGCCAACTGGGAAAACAACTGAACAGAGGAAGCTACTTCTTGCATGGCTGCTGTAGACTCTTCAGCAGACTTTGCTACCTCAGAAATTGAGTTACATGTCTCTTGGGCACTCTCTGTTATCTCCTCAATCTTACTAGACAAATCTTTTACCTTGTCGATAATATTGTAAAAGGATTTGCCTGTTTCACTAACCACATTCACACCTTGCTCTACTTTGTCGACACTCTCAAACATAACCTTAACAGATCTTTCGGATTCATTCTGTATTTCGGTAACTAATGCTGTAATTTCCCTAGCTGCCTCAGCCGATCCTTCTGCTAATTTCCGTACTTCTTCAGCAACTACGGCAAACCCACGTCCCTGGTCACCTGCCCTGGCTGCCTCAATGGCAGCATTTAAAGCCAGTAGATTTGTTTGTTCTGCAATGGACGTAATTGTTTCAATTATTTGACCAATCTTCCCGGCGGTAGTATTAAGTTGTTTGACTACTTCTGCAATATTGTTGGTAGCAGTACTAATGTCATCCATCTGATTCGTTACACTGATAATGTTGTTTTGTCCTCTTTCCGCTTCCCTAGATGCGTCACTAATAGCATCTTTCATCGTCTGTGTACTTTGAACTGTTTTCTCCACTGTTAGAGCTATATTAGCAGTGGTTGCACTTGTTTCGGTAGCGATAGCAGAGGTTTCTTCTGCATTGGCACTTAATTCTTGAGAATAGGCAGCTAAATTGGTTGCGTTATCACGAATATCTGTGACAATCTCTTTTAGATTATTAACCATCCCGCTGATGGGTCCGGCAAGTGCTCCTAATTCTGCGCTTGTCTCGCTGAGATCCATAGTTAGGTCGCCATTTGCAACCACCTGAAGATTTTTCTCCAACGCCGTCATTGGATTCAAAATCCTGGAGAGAACTACATATGTAGACACTATTATGAGTATAAAGGTAATTAAGAATACCATGATCAGCATATTTATAATTCTGCTATGCTGTTGAATTACCTCCGTGCGATCAAAACTACACTTAACATATGCAATGGCCTTGCCCTGGAAGTCTTTCACCGGGATAATTATGGCTGCATTAGCCCCCTCAGTGATGACATCCCACTTCCCACCAGCCATGATCTCTTGTACTTTTTCATTTTTTGTAGTAAAGGAATCCTTCTCAGCGGTACCTACCAGAAAGCCTTGTTTACTTTTATCATCCCAGGCTACAGAGTCTTTAATATTTAAGTAAAAAAATACCTCTCCACCCGATGCTTCTTTCCACTTATTTAGTAATTCTTTCGTTACGGACATACCGTATTCTACCGAGCCATTCAAGTATTTGCCATCCATAAACATGGGAGCTACGACTCTGAAGCCGATGCCTCCTTTGCCTTCTTCCAAACCGACCATCAGGGTTTTACTCTTATTGGCTTCAACAACTGTTGCTCTAAACGATGATAGATCATCACCGTATTTTTTCAAAGAATGCAACCTTAAAAAAGCAACAGCTGGAGCGTCGTGAAATTGAAACTGCTCAACGCCTTCGTTTTTCACTTGTTCCCATGTGCCAATGGTAAGTGCGGTCAGTTTTTCCCTATCCCGTTCAGCAAAAGCTTTCTGAATTTCGGGGTTGTTTACAATAGGCATTAATGCCATCTTTGCTTTATTTGAAATACCGTCAATGTCGCCTAAAATCCTTTTACTAATCATATCGTATTTGTTTTTTTCTTGATCGTGGATTAAATTATTAACCTGTGAGTTATTAATGGTATACATGCAGACCATAGCTATCACAAAAACAGCCGCTATAACTCCAATAATGGGTTTTAACATTTTTGACTTAAGAGATGAACTCTGCTTCATTTTATACTCCCCCAATCGATACACTAAAGCAAAATCTAGAACTACTGTAATATCCCCCATTGCAACTAAATATTAGCTTCCCCAACCTTCAATAATAACACCCTAACTATCTGGCTAGTTGCCACCTTAGCAATACTGCAAACTTTGTAACACCATAAGCACACAGAGTATTAAAAGTCTGGAGACTTGCATTTAAATAAAATTTAGTAAAGTGTTACTTTTACGACTGCCAATAGTCAATTTTTCTATCTTAGCCCCCCTAAAAACAAAATACACCAATATTCCTGGTGTATTTAAGAAACCTGGCAATCATCGTCATTTCTGACCTTAGACCCACGGTTTTGCGTCCCTAGCTTTCGCTTAAGTTTGCCCGGATTATTTTACCATATTCTATTATAAAACAACAAAAAAATAAATAGTTTTTAACATCTTACCTATAGATTAATTTAGTATCAGAAAATAATAGAAATTATTTCTACTCACTAGAGGAATAGTTTAAAGTAAACGTATCTATAAACACGATGAAACCCTTGAAGTTATTTCAAGGGTTTCATTAGCAAAAAATATCCATCTGTAATTCATAGCACAGCCAAATATGGCAGTTCCAGTTTCATAAGTCTCTACTTTTAAGCCATTCAAAGATAGCTGGTTACACTTGTTTTGGAGCAATTACTAGCTCACCATATAACTCCGGTCTTCTCCCCTTTAAATAAAAGCTATTTGCCATAGACATGCTGTCTTGGCTCCTAATAAGATTCATCTTAGTAGCATCTAATTTTGTTAAAAGCATGGATTCTTTCCCGTTAAAATCTTCGGCTATCACGTTTCCTTTGGGATCAATCACCATGGTCCCACCGCAGTAACTATGTCCTGTTCCATCATCACCCACCAAATTACAAGCAGCTACAAAGACACAATTGTCATAGGCTCTGGCAACCAGGTATTTCAACCAAATATCTTTGCGATCGCCCACCATGGTCGGAGAAGCATGGGGGGTGAAAATAATTTCTGCTCCCTGTAAAGATAAAATGGTAGTCATTTCAGGAAAATGCATATCAAAGCAAATCTGAATACCGAAGTTAGCTTTAGGGGTGTTAAAAACATTAATTTCATTCCCCATGGAATAATGGGGTTGTTCACTTCTCCCTAAATGAGTTTTACGATATTTGAGCATACTTCCATCTGTATTGGCTACCAATTGCGTGATAAAGGGTTTATCACTCTCATTTTTTTCAGCTATTCCCAAAATTATTGTAATTTTTTTATCTTTAGCCATTTGCTTTACCTGATGAATGAAAGCATTATTCTCTAGATCAATCGCAAGGTTGGTCAGGGGCTGTCTACTATATCCCTGGAGACACATTTCAGGAAAACAGATGATATCTGCCTTTTTAGATGCTGCCTCTTCTACATAACACTCCATCTTATTTAAATTTTCCTGGATTTTTCCCAGTTTAGATTGCATTTGCACAAGGGCAATAGTGGTATCTTGCAAAACAAAGTTACCTCCGTTGTTTTATGCTTTGCCTACATTTTTTAGTATTTCAGTAATTTGTTGGTGTTTATTCATGGTGTACAGGTGAACGCCATCCACTCCGTTCTGTAGCAGATCCTCTACCTGTCGGCTTGCGTACTCTATACCTGCCTTTTCCATATCCCCTGGATTATCACCATACTTATCTACCATAATCAGTAACTTAGCAGGCATAGAAGCCCCACACAGGGTGATCATTCTTTTAATTTGTTTACTATTGAGCACCGGCATAATACCCGGAGACACAGGACAATTAATGCCAATCCTCCGTGCATTTTCAATAAAGTTGTAGAAAATGCGATTATCAAAATATATTTGAGTAACCAGGAAATCTACGCCCTGGTCTACTTTGTGTTTTAACCATTTTAAATCTTCACTAAGACGAAGGCAATGGACGTGCCCCTCAGGGTAAGCGGCAGCACCCACAGACATGTTACTACAGCTCTTAATATGCTTTACTAGATTAGAAGCGTATTTAAAGTCGCAAGTAGAAAAATCGTAATTGGGTTGATCTGCGGGCGGGTCACCTCTGAGAGCTAAAACATTTTCAATATTCTCTGCCTCAAGATCCTTTAGAATCTGATTAATTTCCTCAGTGGTTTGACCTACACAGGTTAAATGAGCTAGGGCCTCCACTTTGTATTGGTTTTTAATGCGCGAAGCAATTTCTTTCGTTCTTTCTCTGCTGCTCCCCCCTGCACCATAAGTAACACTAATATAGTCTGGATTCAATTTAACCATTTCTTCTAAGGTGTTAAAAATGCTTTCGATCGGGGTAGTACTTTTAGGGGGAAATATTTCAAAGGATATAATTGGCTTTTTTTCTTGAAATAAATTGGCAATCTTCACTGTTTCATCACCTTATCTTTTCATTTCGTAAATTCAACTAGATCTATTTTATTATAGCTTGGCAATCCATGTTATGAAATATTAAATGTCCTCTGCCTCGTATTGTATATTGTATATTAATTGTAATTATGATATCTTGCCTTTTCTTACAACATTCTTAACTCTTGCTTGATGGTCTTGTTTATTCATTTGGGTAATATTATACTAATAAATGGCAAGAATAGGATAGATTCTTAATTATAAAAGGAGGTCTAATCATGTCTACTGAAAATAATTTAAAAGCAGCCTTCGCTGGCGAATCTCAAGCAAATCGTAAATATTTAGCCTTTGCTGCTAAAGCTGATCAGGAAGGTTATCCTGCAGTAGCTAAGTTATTTAGAGCTGCCGCAGAAGCGGAAGCCATCCATGCCTTAAGTGAATTAAAGGCTCTGGGAGGGATTAAATCCACCGCCGAAAACCTGCAGGCTGCCATTGAAGGGGAAACCTATGAATTTACAGAAATGTACCCCGGCTTTATCCAAAGTGCAGAGACTGAAGGCAATAATCTGGCTAAACGTGCCTTCCACTTTGCCAATGAAGCTGAACAAGTTCATGCGGAACTCTATAAAAAAGCTCTAGAAGCATTGGAAAGTAAAGAAAACAACGATTACTATCTCTGTCCGGTGTGTGGCTATATTCATGAACATACCGCTCCCGATAAATGCCCCATCTGCGGTGCCAACAGCAGTGCTTTTAAAAACTTAGGGTAACAGCCCTAAAAAGGGAATGTCGCTTACTACTTTTATGCGTAGTAAACGACATTCCTTTTTAGGCCCTTGGCCATTAGCTATTGGCCCTTTTGATTTTATCTAAATTTCGTAGGGAGCTGGCCAAAGGCTAATGGCCAAGGGCTACTCCTTGTCATATCTTAAATTACGGCTTTATCTAATATTTTTGCCAGTGCCTTAAAGTGTTCATCCTTTCGCATCATTTCTGGAATGGCCGAGCAGGTATTCTCATCCATTTGAATCGTCCAGGAAGCCACCTTTGTGCCATAGGTCACTGCCTCACTAAGGGGGCGATTGTACGTTAAACCCATAACTGTGCCCGAAAAAAATGCATCCCCTGCACCACTGGTGTCAACCACACGGGTTGGCAGTGCCGGTTGATAGCCTAGCTCCCCAGTTTCACGATCGTAATAAACCGCCCCTCTATCCCCTAGGGTAACCACCATTGCTCTCAGTTTAGCCTTGCCTACAAATTCCTTTACCACATCCTGTATGACAGCTATGTCCTGCCCAAATAGTTCTTTGCCAACTAGCTTGGCAGCCTCAATCTCGTTACAGATAAAACAATCCGTAAAAAGTAACAATTCCGGGTTCTTTAATACCACTTCTAAGTTACCCGGTATGCCATATACCGGTTTCCCATGGGCTTGAGCCATCTCAACCACTTGATAAGAAATATTTCTGTTAAGATCCAATTCCAACACAACGTGGCTGCAGGTCTCCATGATTTGGGGCCCCTTTTCTACAATATGTTTCTCCAACAGCGTTAAGTCAGGCATTTGTGATATGGAACCAGCTAAATCACCCTTCTGGTCTAAAATGGCCAGCCACATACCCATTCCCTTTTCATCCACGAAGGTTAAATATTCCGTATTTACCTTCGTTCTTTGTAGTCTACTGATAACTTCTTTGCCTAATGCAGAGTTATCTACGGTTGACACAAAATAGGTTGATAACCCTAAATACGCTAAATTTTCAGCTACATTTCGTCCCACTCCACCATGAAAAAAACGAATATCACCGAGGTTTCGACCATAGGGGTCGTATTGATGTTTGGAAAATCCTTTGCAATCCATAAAAGTGGTTCCAATAACAGCTATTTTAGGTTTCATAATTCCCTCACTCATAGAAATTTTCTAAAATCAATTATCCAGCTAACAAATTTGATTTCGTACCTTTATTGATAAAAATACGATCTTCTTCTCAATATTTAACATAGAACTCTAAATTCTCTACATACGTCTATTAATTGGGCTGCACAACATTTTCTGATATAAAGGAGTTTAAAATGAAAAAAATAGTATCTTTGTTTTTGGCCGGGTTACTTGTGTTCGGCTTAGCTGTTAGCACCCTTGCCGCGCCTATTAATCAGGCCACCTTTTATTTACACCAGAGCTACTACCTGGTAAATAATCATCAACAGTCCATGGATGTGGCTCCCTTTATCCAGAATAATCGGACTTACGTGCCCATTCGCTATCTCGCCTATGCCTGTGGATTGACTGATCAAGATGTACAATGGGATGAAGTTTTCCAAACGGTAAAGTTATCACAGGGGGATAAAATTTTGCAACTGCAAGTGAGTATTGACCAAGCCATTATCAATGGCTTCGTTTATGATCTTGACGTAGCACCGGTTATTCGGCATGGTCGTACTTATTTGCCCGCTCGTTTCATTGCTGAAGCCTTTGATTACCAGGTAACTTGGGATGAACCTAACAGAACTGTATCGATTACACCACCCAAGTAATAAGCTAATAACCATTCATACAAAAACGGGCTTGTGGCAGCCCGTTTTTATATGAATGGTTAAGAGTTTTCTATCCTTGGCGCTAGATATCTGCTTCACCCCAAAAGGATAAACGGACCCGTTCTTCGATAAGACCACTCTTGTAACAATAATCGTAGTAAGTTAGTAACGCCCGACGATGCTCTTCCGTGAATTCATGATTAATGATCCGATAATATTCTTCTAGTACCTCCAGCGGCAACCCAGTACGGCGCCTGCTTTTTTCCAATAGGGCGGGTAAATGAACGGCAGAATATTCTTTCGCTTCCAGTAACGCGCTGCAAAGAGCATTCACTGCATCTGGATTCTCTTTGGCAAAGTCTTTACGCACGACCCAGAGGGCATACACCATTCTTTCCCCGGTAAACTGTTTCCACACTTCACCGAGATCGGTTACATGGTAGGGCAATCCCTGCTGCTTTACCTTTACATGAGCACGCATGGCGTCGTTGCCAACTAGCAACGCCCCGTCTCCCTTGGTCATCATTTGCTCTAAATTCGGTGCCATTGTACACAGCTTGGCTTCCACATGATAGTAGTGATCAAAAAGTACCTTCAATAAGGCTCTGGAGGTAACCGAGGAAACGGTAAGATTGACCACCTTTCGATCCAGTTCGGTAACAGGCACATGGCTGAACAAAAGAATACTTTGCACCGGCCCATCGGCACTAACGGATAGATTCGGAAGGATCAGGCAATTGTCAGTATTTCTAGCGTATGTAATGGAAGAAATCAATGATACCTCTAATTGCCCCTCTAAAAACATTTTTTCCTGTAGCCCAGGTGGACTTTTAATAAGTTCCCCTGCGAAGGGCACCTGACCTTCCTCAAAGGCATGATAGACCGGTAGCGTGTTCAGATAATCAACCTGGCCAAACCTAATTCCGGCCACTTAAAACCCTCCCCACAACATTGTACAGGCTATCACATTCCCATAAATCGACCTCACTTCGTTCCCACATGAACCGCTACAATACCACCCGTAAGTTCATAATACACGGCCCCTTGCAAGCCAACCTTGGCAAAAATATCTCTAATTACAGACTGGTGAGGAAATACTTTCAGGGAATTGGGCAGCCACTGGTAAGGACCATCCTTACCCACGCCCATTTTCCCCAACAAGGGTACTAATTGTTCAAAATATAAATAATAAAGTTGCTTAAATACTGGGGCACTGGGTTTTGCTAATTCCAGCGAAACCACTCGTCCTCCCGGCTTCACTACCCGCCTCATTTCAGAAATACACTTTTCTACGTCAGGAACATTCCGTAAGGCAAGGCCAATGGTAGCACAATCAAAGGTATTATCAGGAAAGGGTAACGCCAAAGCATTTCCCTGTACCAATTCAATCGTTTTTTGATAAGGGGTTTTTCCAATATTCCCCTTAGCAATTTCCAACATATTTTCACAAAAATCCAGGCCCACTACCCGGCCACCATTCCCTATCGCCTTGGCCAATTCAATGGACAACATACCTGTACCACAGGCCACATCTAACGCAGTACCACCAGGAGTAAGACAGGTTTTCTTCACCGTAAAGCGACGCCAGTACTTATCTCGGTTAAAACTTAGGATCGTATTCATTAAGTCATAACGATGTGCTATGGTGGAAAACACCCCATGGACAAATTGCTCTTTATTTTTACCTTCGTATTGCTGCAAAGTAATACTCCCCTCTCAGAAGCTTCCCCAAGGCTAGACAACCTTGCGAATATCCCCTTCGGTTAATTGTAACGCCTTGACTAAATTTTCCAGCATCACTTGATCTGGATGATTAGGGAGTTTTGACAAAAGTGTCAAAGCTTGCTCAAAATAATTCGAACAATAACCTGCTAGCTTCCCCTTCTTTCTGAGACCGTAGCCCATGCCTAAAGTAAGCCCAAACTCGTATAAATACTGCAAATCTTCCTCTGGTGCCCCAGCAAGCTCTCCCGCTAAACGTGCTGCTCCAGCAAAAAGCTCAGCCGTTTCTAGTTTTGTTATCTCAGCCATTAGTTGGTTAGTATCCTCTTGTCTATACTGGCTTGTTCGATCCAATATACCGCCTTCGTGAATGCGTCCAATAATTTCTGCTAAAGGTCGTAAGAGATGTAATATATCTGCGTTACAGAGGGTCGTGAAAAATTTACCATAGAGGTAATCCCCTACTAAAACAGGAAATTGCGTGCCATCCCGTGGATCTATGGCCTGTCTTTGCATGGTATCTGGAATGCGTTGGTGAATGCGAGAAGCCATAAAAATAAACTGCACAATGGTACCCAAAGAAAGGATCTTGGAGGACCTGCAGTTGTATAATCTAGCCACCATTAGAGCTACCGCAGGACGTAAATTTTGGTCCATAGGGGATAGTTCTAAATGGGCATAATCACCTATCTGTCCGGCTTTAATCGATAAATTGCTGTTAATATTGTGATAAATAGTATTTAGTTCTGCTTTAATTCCTGCAAAAACATCGCCCGGCATTCATAAGCCCCCCTCAATTGGCGGTAACTTTATATTATTTCGTTAATTATAACAAATCTCCTCCCTAGATGATCTGGAAAATACCCACAAAAAAAACTGACGAGCCTCGCTTCATCTTAAGATGCGCTAGGCTCGTCAGCCGCTACTACTGTGGGTACTAATAAAAATCCCTCCTATGAATTTACGGCCACCAAAGGCGGCGTCATACCAGGCAGGATTCCTCTCTTAGTCTCTTGAGCAGCCATATCTTTTGCACCAAATTCTCTGGTTAAGAAGTTGCATGCATCCCAGGGGTTTACTGTATCACCACAGGTAAAGACATCAACCGCTGCATAGCCTAATTCAGGCCAGGTATGAATGGCAAGGTGGCTTTCACTAATTACAACAACACCACTAACGCCCTGAGGACTAAACTTATGGAAAACATACTCGCGGACCTCAGCCCCCGATTCCAGTGCTGCGTTCACCATAATTTCCTCAACCCTTTTCACATCGTTGAGGATTTCAAAATCACAGCCATAGATTTCAGCCAAGACATGGCGGCCCAAAGGTTTCATTCTAGTTATCCTCCTCCATTTCTTTAATAAAATGTTGGAACTAACAAGCCCAGTTACCAATTTACGGGCTGGCTAATTCCAACCAAAATCAATTTTAGCATAAACTATGCCCTTGTCAATAAATTTTTACGCAAAAATTGCCTTTATGTGGCGAATTTATTTGTTAGCACCTTTATTCACGAATTTAATGAATTTACCTGATTATTCTACCATAATTTATCGGTTTTACTCACACTTAGATCTCTTTGCATGAGATTATTTTATGTTTGTCAACATATTTTTGTTCTGAAAGCACCAGATAGACCAAGGGTGGTGCACCAAAAATCATGGTTGTAGCCGCTGCCACAACACCAGAGTCATTCACGGCAAAGGCCACCAATGCACCAATAACCACTCCAATAAATCCTTTATAAAGGTAGGGATACTTGATCCTGATATTTTGCATCACACCTCGGGGGCGATAAAATAACAGTGCCAAGACCGCCAAGCTCGCTAACAATACCCGACTCCAAACAGTATACCTTAAAAGTTTCATATTCATAGCCCATTTTCTTTGCATAATGTCTACAGCCTGACCAGGGCCTGACTGTAGGATTAAAGAAGCGGTAGTTCCCATATGGGAGCGTAATTCCAAGGGACGTGAAAGATCAAAGGCGATAAAAGCAACTACCGCCATAGTAACGATCCCCGCTACCATGATCACCGTGCGCAGCCCAAAGCGCACATTAAACAGCAGTAGGAACGTTACCAAGAATGCTGCGGTGCCTGCGATGGTACCACCCACATTCGTCCCCAGAAAGGGAGCCGCCAAAGCATAAATCGCAAAAAGATATATTACACCCGTAATGGCAATAAGAGGCTTCCTGTAATTTGCCCAGGATTGGATAGCAGCTGTTGTACCTATAATAAGAGAGCCAATCAATACCCCCATATATTCATTACCAATACCATAAAATCTGGCTCCTACAATAGGATCATAGCCTAACAATGATTGCTTTTGTAAATAAGCAGCATTCACCACGTCGATTAAAATAGTCCCTGCTGTAGCCACACAAATAAAAATGAAGGGATCTAAATGAAACTTCCTCTGCAACAAGATAGCGCTACCGGCTATTACCAGGGTAGTAATGCTAAGTTGTATCGCCAAAGTAGCCACAGATTGCACTGGCAGCAACGGCATTAAAAGCTCTGCTAGCGGCACAGACATGATCACTAATAGAAAAGGTTTAATATGTTCTGCCATATGCCGTTTAAAGAAAATACCAAAAAGGCCCATAAAAAGTACCATTATTTGTACTAAAACATAGGCAGATTGCAGTGGTGCTCTACCTTGATACGTTGTTATCAAACGATCATTGACATTTTTCAAGTAGTCAATGCTGTTACCCTGGGGCAAAACGGAGGATGAAACAAAGGGGCGCCCGGACATTTCAACCACTGGTTGTAGCCCGAAGCTCTTTAAAATGGTTGGAGCAATATCTGTGTTCATGATGATACCATCTCGCTTAGTCGTTCCAGAGGTGAGTAAGGTACCCGGTTCAAATCCAGGTCCCACAGCAAAGATTGGTGTTAACCTATTGCTTTCTTTCACTGCTTCATTGGTTGGCGTGGGAGTAACCACCAGCAGGATTTCTTGAGTAAAGTCCATCTGCTTAGTTAAACTGTCCACAAAACGGTCAATCTCTACTAAAGCTGTTCTTCTTTGTTGGTTATAAGCCCTATCCAAAGCTATGCCTCGGGACTCATAGATTCTCGTCATATCTCCAGTCTCGATAACAATCAAAGAGGCTCCGGCTTTTCTATATTCTTCCATCCTTTGCAAAACCTTTGTAAAATTTGTACGAAAGGAACCAAGCAGGGTATTCTTTTCGGCTAAAATAGCCCGGTCGATGGCGCTAAAATTTGTAATACCCTTTTGATCCATGGTGATGGTAGTTGCTAATCTTCTATGCTTTTCCCTAGTGTCGGCATTACCGATTACCGCCGTTTGATAACCGGCATCTCTAATAGCTTGCCCCAATGCACCCGGAATAGCCGGGTATCGTAGCTCATTATTTAAACGCGCAAGTTTGCCGAGTCCCAGTTGCACTGCTGAACCAGTAGGCGCCTGCCACCCTGTCCGGCTTTGATATTCTTCGCGGCCAAGCGCATCTAAGACTCTTTCCTGCTCTGCAAAGGCGTAATTTCCTTCATCGGTACCAACAAGGTGTGCTCCGCCCCCAATGCTGGGGTACGTGTGTTCGGCATAGATACCCGCTCCCGTGTTGTTATTGAGCAGACCCACACTGCCTTTTTGAGTTAATGACTTTATATGTTTTAAAGTATTGTCCTCGTAGTCATCAATCGTTATCTTATCCACAATAACCATAATCACTCTATTGGCCTTGGGTGTCTGGCTTTGCTCTACCGCAAAGGAAACCTTACCAAAGGACAACGAAACCACAACTAGTACTAGTAAACTGACAAATAGTTTCTGCCAGAAAGAATCATTCAAACCTATCCCTCCATGCCTCCATGTATGTCTTTGGGCCGATCAGGCGGACCATTGGTGTATAAATTCTTCTCTGCTAGCAAATGCGCATATAAGTCCATCGTTTTATCTGCCATGTGCTTAATGGTAAATTTCTCGGCAACATGCTTTTGTCCGTTGGCACCCATTCTATTTAATTTATCCCTCTCAGACAACATACCGGCCAAAGCTACTGCTAACGCTTCCGGATCCTTGGGTGCTACCACTAAACCTGTTTTACCTTCCAAAATAGCTTCCGGCACACCCCCAACCCTAGTAGCTACCACAGGTTTTCCTGCTGCCATGGCTTCTAGAATGCTTAAAGGCAGTCCCTCCGTAACAGAAGGTAAAACAAAGATATCCATAATAGATAAAATTTCCGCTATATTCTCTCGCTTCCCGGCAAAGATCACCCGTTTTTGTAAGCTTAGCTCTGCAACTTCCTGTTCTAAAACTTCTTTTAGGGGACCATCCCC
>CAMKDG010000100.1 GCA_946411205.1 uncultured Desulfotomaculum sp. | reverse complement strand
TGGCCACGACTTATTGTAACTTATTCTAACGGTCCAAGCGGAGCTACTGGCCCCACCGGACCTACCGGTCCCACTGGACCCACCGGAGCCATCGGTCCCACTGGACCCACCGGAGCCATCGGTCCCACCGGACCTACCGGAGCCATCGGTCCTACTGGAGCTACCGGAGCCATTGGACCCACCGGTCCTACCGGAGCCATTGGACCCACCGGGCCTACCGGAGCCATTGGACCCACCGGACCTACCGGAGCCATTGGACCCACCGGACCTACCGGAGCCATTGGACCCACCGGGCCTACCGGAGCCATCGGTCCCACTGGTGACACTGGACCTATCGGACCTACCGGTCCCACTGGACTTATCGGACCTACCGGTCCCACTGGCTTGACCGGGCCTACTGGCCCCACCGGCGACACTGGGCCAGCGGGTGATGGAGCAATTATTCCGTTTGCATCCGGCACACCTGTTGCCTTAAGCACTGTACTCGGAGGATTGCTTAACACCTCAAGTGCAGTTGGCTTCGGACTTAATCTTCCTGGTATCACCGCTGTCGGCGGAACAATCAATCTACTTGGCCTGACGAACTATGCGTTCTCCATGCCTAGGGATGGGATTATCACCTCCTTGGCTGGCTACTTGAGCATTAGTGTCGGACTTAGCTTGCTTACCTCCACCGTAACGGTGACCGCCCAGTTGTACCAATCCACCACACCTGATGACACATTCGTCGCAGTGCCGGGTGCAGAAGTCACACTAGCACCGCCTCTCACAGGATTAATTGCTGTCGGTGATACCCTTAGTGGTGTTACCACCGGACTGAGCATTCCTGTCACTGCAGGAACCAGGTTGCTTTTGGTATTCTCCGCAGATGTTACGGCTGGTCTCGATGTGGCCGCTGCTATCACAGGCTATGCCAGTGCCGGTCTCGGCATTTCCTAAGAAGCTCATTAAGCGACCCTTACAAGCGTATAGTTTCAAAACGGCAATGCTGCTTTGATTGAATCGGCAAGCAGAACCTCCCACTTAGTGGGAGGTTTTCGCTGTGAAAAAGGGCTTACTGTTACTCTTCATTAAACTATAAAGGATACCCGAACCTACTAGCTAGTTCGAGTATCCTTTACCCTATCAATTACCAATTTATTTTCCAAATAATTAATAACCTTCGATAATCCGCTTAATCTGCTTCACTCTTTCCGCCCAGGTATTTTCTAAGGCAAATTTTTTGCGGGATTCAACGGCATCGTTGTCATGTTCATTCAAATATCCAACCAGATAATCCTGAAATTCTTCCCTGTTTCCAGCAGCATAAATATGAGGTGACAATTCCCTGATCTCCGGCAAGTCTGTAGCAACTACCGGCTTACCCAGGGCCAGATATTCATAGATCTTAACAGGGTTAACATAGGAAGTCATTCTTGTCTTTTTAAAGGGAAACATGCAAACATCAAAGTTCACTGCATATTTCGGCAACTGCTCATAGGGCTTATGTCCTAGAAAAAAGATATTAGACCTTTTGGGTAAACTCTCTGTCTTCATGGCAATGGTTGGGCCTATCAAAACAAAGGAAACAGTGGGATTTCTAACTGCTAATTCTTCAATTAACTGCCAATCAACCCAAGGAGCTAAAGCACCATAAAATCCAACAATGGGCTTGCAAATTTGTTTTATATCCAAGGGTGCTTCGTCAGTGGTAGCATTGGCAAAAAAATTATAATCCACGGCATTGCGAACCAAATGAACATTAGGATGAAGCTTCTTAAAATGGTTAAAGAGAGGGTTGGAAACGGTAAGTACCATATGGCACTTTTCTAATAGTTCCTGTACATAAGGCTTCCAGGCTGCAAAATCATCATCCGGATAATCGAGGACATCATAAACGATAATATCTTCGTTATACTTGCCAATTTTGGAAACATTTCCGGGGTAAGAGATCCAAAGTACCCTTTTCTTCCCGTTGGTCAATGCGGCCCATTGATGCATGGGAGCATCATAATCTAACCAAAGTCTATCTTTAATTTTTTTCATCTTTTTTTCTTCGTGAATGCCAGGTTCACAAAAAATAACGGTATCGCCCTGTTCGGAAAACGCTGACATCAGTTGCTGTGGCCTGGCTATCATAAAATCCCAATGGACAGTTGGGGGGTAAATAATCAGCATGTCAAACACCTGTTCTTTCCTGTATATTCAACCACTAATCTAGGATGGGCCATACTATTAATACCATGACGGTTTAGACCTGCCACAATTTCTCCCTGTACTTCGTCTTTCATTCTTAAGCATACCCCATAATTGGGTATACTCCTATCAGCCCACTTTTGTACTAAACCAGTTATATCAAAACTAACCCAGTTATACATGTTATTGGCTAGAACTTCATCGATAGACTCATTTTCGGTTTTCGGCATGTTAAACCAAGTAACCGTTTTTTCATCCCAAAGCTCTTTTACTGCATGGATCGTCAATACTTGTGTGGTTTTATTATCATTTCTAATACAAAAGAACTGCAGTTCAGCTCTTAAAATCAGCATATCCTGCAAAAAATGATTGATATCTATCTGGGCAAAGCACCGATAAACCGAAGAGAGATATTTTCCTAAAAAGATTGGATCAAAATTTAAATTTTTATTCATGGTACTATTTACAGTACAATCCAGATTGACCGGAAGAATTTTTCTTTGTCCATAGACGATTCCATCCCTTGCCAGAGGCACAGGCTCGCAATGCGGGTATTGACGAAGCCATTTCCATTTATCAGAAAATGCTTGAATAACCGGGGTAAAGTCAATTTCCTTGTTAACATGCTTTCCTGTCAAGGACTGTTGATGAATCCTGTATTCATATAGATTCTCCGGTAGCCAAAATACAGGTGCTGTGGCAGCCATACGAATAGAATAATCTCGATCTTCGATACCAAAAAGTCTTTCATCAAAAAAGCCAACTCGATTGATTGCTTCAAATCTATATAAGAAAGATGGACCATAATTCGTTTCCCCATTTAATCTATAGATGCCTTTGCTTACCTTTTTAATAATTTTCGTGTTTTGATCAATTTGTAGATAGTCTGAATAAACCGAGCCACACTCCGCTTCCCTTTCTAAAACCTCCACTAATCTTTCAAGATAGTTTGCATAATGCAAATTATCCGCTGAGGTCCAAGTAATATATTTTCCCCGGCTCAAACGAAGTGCCTCGTTTAAGGTTTTCGGGAGTCCTTTTTTTTCCTCCCGATGGATATAACGTATTCTCTGATCCGGAAACTCTGAGATGACTTGGGCCAGTGCGTCCGTGGAACCATCATTAACCACCACAATTTCAAAATCCTGGTAAGTCTGGTTTAATAGACTCGTGAGACACGGCTTGACAAAATTGGCATGGTTATAAACGGGCAATAGAACAGAAACTTTTGGTAATTTGCTGTCTTCCACCGCTTGCCAGTAAACAATCTCCGTTTTATCCGCAATTTTTTCAATATCATAGAATTGCTCAACCAATCGCCTGCCATAAAGACCTAATTTCTTCCTTAACTCTGTTGACATCAGTACGTTAAGATCATGCAGAATTCTCTCACTTGAGAGGGGTTCAGCCAAACCCCGGCCACTAAAATTAGCATATTCTAAACGTTTAAATGTCGATGGACAGACAATGCCATCATAGCCCCAATTGCTCAAGACAATGCAAGCTTTTCCACAAGCAAGGCCTTCCCTGATTCCCCTTCCCGTAGCTACAACAACGTCTGCCCGGTTAATATACTCCCGAACATCTGCAACCTCTCCAACAAAATTGCATTTCTGATATTGTTCTAGCTCTCTGGACCTTTTAAAACCAACAATGTTGAGCTTTTGAAAAGATGATTGCGAAAAGCTATCTATCAGAAACTTTAGTCCCGCCAAGCGATCTAAACACTCACGTCCGATAAAGGTTATCTCTTTATTCTCCCCTTGACAGTCAAGTGGTTTAAATTCGTTTATGTCGATACCATTTTGAATGATAACTAATTTGGTTTCCGCCAAAGGATATTTTTTTAACAATATGTCATAAACCTCTTCACTTACACAAATAATCTTTTCGGACTTCTTGGCTATTACAGGAAATTTATCCATATAATAGGCACCATGCCAGGTAAGTACAAAGGGCACCTTGGTTTGTTCGTGTAATACCAAGGTCCTTTCCGCAGATTCAAAGGGTTGACAATGAATTAAATCAACCTTGTTTTTTTGAATAATCTTCCCTATTTCTTCGGTAGTCATTGCCACAAATGTTTCAGCATAGGAAAACAATTGCTTCATGATAGGACTCACATAAGAGCAATCCAAGATAATTTTATGTCCCCGTTTTATGAGCTCCCTGCAGAGGTGATAAAGGTATGTTTCCAATCCACCCATTATTTCCAGTCTATCAACAACAAAAAGAACGGTCAGCTTGTTCTGCTTATTGGACAGGCGACCTATTTCTAGATCAACCTGGGCCATGATTTCCTTTCCACGAATCACCCTAAATCCACCTCTTTGTAATCTTTTATGATTTAATATATGTGTTCGGCTAGGATTAGTTTCTTAATTATTGACAATTATGCCTTTTCGTCAAAGAACCAACAGCTTAAACTGGTATTATTTACATCGTCTGCATGCTGAAGCACTGGAATATTCTAATTAGAAAAACTTGCCTATTTACTTCTTCTTATACTTTCGTTGCTGGCCACCGGAGAACTTCCTTAGCAAGCTGGAACCTGTCTCAAAGGATAGGAGGTAAAATAAATGTCGGAGATAACCCAAACTCACTGGATTCCGGGGATTGTAGATACATTTATAGATAAAAAAATGCCAGATCAAGCCTTCGAACAAACAGAGTATTTGCAGGTGGGACTTACTCATTGGGGAAACCTCTATAGAACATTATTAAGATTTAAATTACCTGCCAATATTGCTGACAATCAAATATGGTTTGCTTCCCTTGTTTTATATCTTTATAAAAATGATTATCCCAATTATGCCAAAGAATTTGGGGTTTTTTCTGTGGAAGGGAACTGGGAGCCAGGCAATGTGACTTGGAACAATCAACCTCACTCCAAGGAAGGTATTATCTCAAGTATTTTTATTGAAGATAAACAGGATTGTTTTGTGGAATGGGACATTTCACCACTCCTAAAAAAATTAACCCATAAATCCGTTTGGGACTTAGAAATCCGTAGTTTAAATGAACATGAAAATTCTCTGATCTCATTTTTCAGCCGGCACTGCGATTTACCCGATAGGCAGCCGGTTCTTCGCTTAGTGACTGAAAAACTACCCCCAACCTTAGCAGATGGGACCTTTCAAACTGACTATTCCGCTCAACAAGAATACTATCAACTTTTTTTGCAGGGTCCTTTATCTCCGGAATCGCTAGAGATACTCAGCATGATGAAACATAAAAAGTATCAAGCTATCGTCGTTTATACAGAGACTAAAAATGGCCAACCCCTGGCGCGACCGCATCAGTTTCTCAAAGAGTTAACCGTCAGGGGCTATTTAGGTTTTATATGTAGGCCAACAGATGATGATTATAAAATAGAGGAAATTGGAAATAATCTATTTTCTGTAAACAAACCGGAATTTCTTTTGCCTATCGTACGTAGCCAAGCCGTTTTAATGCTTTGTACCGATGTAGCGCAAACAGCTTGGTCTGATCTGCTGCCCCATAAATTCCTTTGGTATGACATGATGGAGGACTGGGAACTTTCCAGTCAACAGGATAGCTTTAGAGTGGAAAAACATGAATCTCTAGTAAAGGAATCTGATTTAGTTACTTATTCAAAACATCAATTTAAAAAATATATTTTTGATAATCCTACTGCTCTCTATCTTCCTGATGAAAAGGACCAATGGTCGTCCCTGCTTGATCAGGTTGAAGCAGTCCTAAAAGTGCAGCCAAAGGGGTGGACTTTATTTAGCAATATCGATGCCCGGGGAAAAATTAATGTCCTGACGGAAACCTTTTTTAATTTTGCAGGAAATGAATTTTATTCGGGAGGAGCAGAAAGGTATCTGATTGATCTAGCCCAAATATGCTCTGACCTTGGGCTTATCATGAATATCTACCAACATGGGGACTTTCCCTGGCTTCGCCGTTTTCGAAATATAGATATTATCTCCTTAGCCAGGGGTTCACTTACTACCAGATCACTAAATTCTGCCCCACAATTTAACCGGCTTTTTTATGAACAAGTTCAGGAAAGCTCTCTTTTAAATATCTATTCAGCATTTTATCAAGCCTATCCCCTGGCAGCGACTCCTAACATTGGCATTAGTCATGGTGTCTCCTGGGATAACCCTTTTTACAGCTTCCAACGCATAGATCAGTTTTTTCGATACAACAAACGTTTTCTTTTAGGAGCAAAAAATTGTGAACAGATATTCTCCGTTGATACCAATACAGCCAATTGGTTTCAAACCATCGATTACGAATTCGGTCAAAAGATCAAGGTAATATCAAATTATGTTGATTTAGAGAGGTTTTATCCGACAGTAAATGATCCCGTAGGCGATAGAATTATCATCCTATATCCCCGCCGCCTGTATGAAGCCCGAGGATTTTACCTGGTACTGGAAATACTAGACAATATCTTAGATCAATTCCACCATGTTGAATTTCATTTTGTCGGAAAAGGATTTGAACATGATACAAAGCATGTAATCGAGAAACAAAATAAATGGCCAGGTAGGGTAAAATGGTATTCACTGCCACCGGAAGCAATGCCTACTGCTTACAAAAGTGCAGATATTTCTTTGATTCCCACTCTTTATTCTGAAGGTACCAGTTTATCTTGCCTGGAAGCCATGGCCTGCGGCAACGCTGTCATTGTCTCCAGAATTGGTGGTCTATCTGATTTAGTTATTAATCATTTTAATGGCTTGAGAATTGAACCCAACGCGTCGGCACTGGAGCAAGCCATAAAGTACTTACTGCGTAATCGGGATGCCCTTACAAAATTTAAAAGAAACGCCAGACTGGTGGCAGAAACATTTAGTAAAACCACCTGGACAAAGGAATGGACTGCCGTCATTAAACAAAAAATCAAGAGCAATATCCCTCCGTTAACAGCAAACCCCTCTCTGATAAAAATCTATCTTACTAACATGCCTGATAAAAATAGCAAAATTGGCTGCCTAATTACCACATTATTAAGTCACGGCTATTTAGTGTATCTTCTCGTTAAAAATACAACAACTCTTTCACAGCTAAGTTTTGGTAGAATACAGTGGCTCAACTGGCAAGAGGAGGATTTTGTTGCGGCAGATTTTATTATCGCCGATCAACAGGGAGCAAAAGAAACAGAGCAAGGGGTTCAGTTAACACTTACCGATGCCTGGTTAGAAAACTTTTGTTTAACACCGGAAAACAGTCTCTCTGAATTGGCAATCCCCTAGTCAGTAATCAAAGAGAAAAACCAGCTTGGAGCTGGTTTTTCTCTTTGATTATGACTTACTCATGGTAATCATGGCAAAACCCCTGCCTTGAATAAATTTTTCTCCCAAGGGTTTCCATGACTCTTCGCACTGTAGATGATCCTTTGTTAAAATGTTGCCGAATAACTGCAAAAACTGATCTGTAAAATATTTTGTGCAATAGCCTAGAACTAGATCGGCTGCAACTCTGGAATTGTCATGATCAACCATGGAAAAAGCTGTGGTAAACTCCTTGCCCCAAACATTACCGGCTAGGATATTGTCAATATTTAAAAAGGGACGAATTGGCCACGGAAAAGCGGTTAGGATGGTAAAATATTGGCCAAAGCGTGCAGCAATATCCTCTAAGGGCTCGACACCAATATGTCCCTCTAGATTTACATATTTTCTCACAGTATCCTGGGGATCCTTAGGGTTACACCTAAAATAATTAATAAATCCTGCCTCAATTCCATGAAATCCATAGCCGCCCTTTTTGGTTACCCGGTGAATTTCTGAAATAATGCTATTTTTATGGCGAAATTCCACATGACCAAAGAAATCCATAGTATACACCAGATCAAAATAATCATCTGGATAGGGCAGATTGTTTATCACATCATGTACCAGAACCTCATCATAACCGTTTCTTTTCGCCGTTATAAGACAATCCTGGCTCATATCAATCCCACAGAGATAGCTAGCAGGAAAGAAATGTTTCACCCTGGCTCCGATTAAACCCGATCCGCAGCCAATATCTAAGACCTTAAGCGGTGTGTGTTCCCCCCCCATTTGTTTGATCAGATCACTTAAGTATTGAATTTTTTGGTATAAAATTGTATTTCTGATAGCCTTATTTTCTTCCTTGACATTTAATTGATTCTCAACAAAGAAGCGTTTTTGATAGTATTCTGCCGGATTAATATCAAAAAGCTGATAGGTTATTTCTTCTGGAAAAAATTTTTTAGAAGAGATCATCTTTTGGGCTCCGTTTCTATAGCAAAATTCTTATCGGCATGGTACTCATTATTCTAAGATATCTTCCACAACCAATGTGTCAATTAGCCAATTACCTTTTTCATCAGGTAGAACAATAACATAACTCTCTAATTGCTCAAAAAAACTCTGGCCATCCTGAGTACCCTTTTTTATGATTGTAAAGCTTATCTTTTGGGAATTATGGTTTTCTTCTATCCGAAAATCAGCAACGGTTGTTGTTATGCTTATATTTTGCTTCAAATTTTTTTGATATTTTTTTTCAATTAACGGTCCAAATTGGGCTTTGCTTTTATTGGTAAAATAAGACTGCCATTCCTTACTGCCTTGCTTATCAGGGCAAGTTCCTAGCATTTCAATGACCTTTTTGACCTTTTGTAGCACTTTATTAGAAAGTTCCTTATTTTTACTTTTATAATCTGCTAGTTTCAAAAGTTCTGATTCTCTGTAAATATGATAAGCCGGATAATGAGTATCTACATAAAGAGTTAAACCCAGCACAACAGCCCGAATGCAAAAATGCCTATCCTCTCCCCAGTAAGAAAGATTGGTGATAGGCTTGAAATTAACCCCCATCTCTAAGGCTCTTCTGCTAATCAAGGTACAAGCTCCCAAGCCTCCCACCTCATAGATCCCTGGTTGCCTTAGTTGTTGCATAAATTGTCTCCACCGCTTGATCTTTTCTTCATGATTTAATACTTCGCCCCGCTGGCGAGGAACTTGATCATAGAAATCACGCAGCCAAACCTGAGGAAGCTCTAACTGTTGATCTCGGTCATATTTAGTCCAGAAGATATTAGAAATAATATCCTTTTGAGCTTTTAGTAATTGTACAAGTGTTTGTGGATGGATAACGAGATCGGAATCAATTAGCAATAGGTAATCGTAATTCTTTGCGAGGGCCTGCTCAATAATTATGTTTTTAAAATTAGCAACTTTCCAAATCAAGCTTTCATTCCATTGATGGGTTTCTTCCGTGCAAATATACTCATCCATAGATTTTAAATCTCTATCTATGGTCACCGTTGAATCACTCGTGCTATTTGAGTTCTCAAAATCATCTAAAAGGAAGGACGATTCTGCAGTAATGTTATCATCAATAAACAAAAAATCTATTTTTAAGTAACTCTTATTTAACTCTTCTAGGGATAACAAAAATTCTTTTAATATCCTAGGTTTTTGCTGTACTGGACTACCTATTAGAATTCTCAGAAAAGAGACCTCCCTTCCACTAGTTTGTACCCATAATATGTCAAAGGAAAAAAAGTGTTCCATATAAAAGAAGATTCTACAGAAATTTGGTTGTCGTAAAGGCGACATAAAAATGTCTGGTGTTAGATGTCATCCATCTGACAACGTTGGTAAAATTTTCATATGCAAATATTGGTTGCTAGAGGAATGAGAGCCTGGAAGGAAAGGAGTAATTTAGGGACAATAGAAGAGGAGTGAGCAGCGGAAATGAGTAAGAAAAATAGATCATTGGCTTTTAAAATCACGCTAATGATAGCCAGTCTAATTATCTTGGTGGTTAGTATAAGTATTTACATAGGTATCAGCACATCAAAAAACAGCATTTCTAAACAAACTCAAACTACTATTAAGTCAAAGGAAATCTCCATACAAAAACATATCGAGGAGCAACAGCAGACTGCCTTAGAACTGACAAAATTAGTAGCCCTTAACCCTGCTGTAATAAACGGAACAAAAGCGAAAAGTCATGAGCTTTTGTTGGCAGTAACCACACCTCTTTTGAAGGAATCCGGGTTAGAATATCTGGTCATTACGGATTCCGAAGGCAACACCCTTGTTAAAACACATCAACCGGATGATTACGGCGATAATATTATGAGCCAGCAGGCCATCAAAACCGCAGTTACCGGTCAAGCCAATGTTGGCATAGAAAAAGGAAAAATTGTTAGATTATCCATTCGTTCAGGGGTGCCCATATGTGACGAAACAGGTCAGGTTATTGGTGTAGCCACTGGCGGATACGTCTTTAGCCAGAACAATGTGGCCCAAAAAATTAGTGAATTGCTTGGTGTAAATATCTTAATTACAGAAAACACTCAAGTAGTAAGCAGCAGTTTTGACGGTATAGCCATTGGCAAAGAGATAACCGATTCAGAAGTTTTAACAAAAGTGTTGAAACAAAATGAAATCGTAGAAAAAGAACAAAGCATTGCTGGCCAACCCTATCAAATTGCCTATCTTCCTTTACTGGGTGCAGGGAATAAAACGGTGGGTATGATCGGTATCGGTGTATCATTAGTTGAGAATATCCAGATGGAGAGAAATGCCCTTACTTATATGTTACTAACAGGTTTATGCCTTTTAGCCTTCAGTATCCTCTTAGGTATTTTTACAACAAAAAAAATCACGAAACCAATCACATCAATGGTGGAATCCATCGAGAAAATTGCCCAGGGAGATTTAACGACAACTATCCATAGCAGTAGCCATGATGAGATAGGTTTATTAGCAAACTCTTTTAATACAATGGTTAAGCACCTACGTGAAGTCATTGGCAAGGTTGTTGGATCAGCAAATAAAGTGGCCTCTTCATCCGTAAGTATCGCGTCAAACGGAGAGTTGATAACCCGAGGTAGCACTGAGTCGGCATCAAGTATAAGCCAAATAGCATCCGGTGTCGTACAGATGAATGCTACTGCAGAGAATGTATGCCAAGCCGCCAATGATGCAATTATGAATGCTCAAGCCGGAAAAGAAAAAATGAAAGATCTAACCTGCCACATACAAAATGTCGCCCAAGCCACGCAAGTCGTGAGTAAGTCCATAGAGGACATGAATCACCAGACCCAAAGTATTGGACAAATTGTCGAATTAATTAGTCAAATTGCCGAACAAACCAACTTGCTTTCTTTGAATGCAGCCATTGAGGCGGCCCGAGCCGGTGAACAAGGGAAAGGCTTTTCTGTGGTGGCCGAGGAAGTTCGTAAATTGGCAGGACAGTCAAGTGAGGCAGCAAAAAGTATCGGCAACTTAATTAGTAACATACAAGTAACCGCCAACGAAGCAGTATCCAATATGCAGCAAAGCGAAAATGCAGTACATAACACACATTCTGTTGCTCTAGAAACTTCGACCAGGTTTGCAGAGATTGTGACGATTACCGAAAAGCTTGCAGAAGAAATTCTTACAGTCGCCAGAGGAACAAACGAAATATCTGCATCCATTCAAAATGTTGCTGCCGTAGCGGAGGAACAATCTGCAACAATACAAGAAAATACGGCTGCCGTTGAGGAATTAATGACGATAGCACAAGATTTAAAACAAATGGTTAAAACATTTACTATTGATACTAATCAAAATACGAAATTATAACGATATATGCCCCTCAACAAAATCCTTTGTTGAGGGGTACTATTTTTATTAAAAAATATAAGATTGACCTGTAACAGTCTGCTAAATAAACCCATATTATGTGATAGATACCAATAGGACTACATTTTGTAGTTCTAGGAAAATTTTTAGGAGGTAGATTTTTATGGGTAACCACCATGAGTGTGAAAAGAATTGTGGCAGAGTGCAGTTACTTTGTGAAAGTGTCGTCCACGTTAAACCACCCATGACAAAGATTGTAGGGGAAAGGTTTAAAGTTAATATTACTGACTACACTACGTATAGTGGCAATGTTGTGGTAAAAGGGTGCGTCGAAAAAATCACCATGTATTTACACGAGCATGACCATAAAAATGAAGAGTGCTGTAAGCACAGTAAACATGATTGTAAAAAAGACTGTGATTGCGACAGCAACGACTGTGAAACCTATATCAAAAAAAGCTTTTGTAAACAAGTAAAATGCAATGAGGGCGTTGTTCATTACCTTGAAAGTATCATGGAGTTTAATGCAGTGGTTGAAATACCGGGTGTTAAATGTGGCGATCATTGCCACGTTACCGCTAAAGTAAAAGATGTTGGTGACTTTATTGCAATTGAATGTGATAAAAAAGGTCATGTTACTATCGGTAAAGAAAACTATATTTTGGATATCAAGGTTTGTTGCGCCGAACCTAAACCATGTTGTAAATAATAAAAAAGCTAAAAAAATACGGGGGGTGTCGCAAAACACTTTTTTTGCGACACCCCCCCTTTGGGTTGACCGACGGCCAATTCGCGGTATTGGTTCATTAGGCACATCCCCTTATTTTTTAATAGGGATGCTTTCGCCGGCAACTTCTTAATAACGATAAAAGCACTTCCCTTCTGGGAAGCACTTTTATGGATCTACCTACATTTTGAGTCCTTTGATCCTTTTGATCCACATGATTTATGACATTCTGAGCTATCTGTCCCTTGGCAACTATAGTAATCACCATAACACTTAGGAACTTTAAAATGATCCAAATCTTTACAACACAAGATACACACATAAACGTTACAGGACTCTTTACCTTTTGATCCTTTTGATCCTTTTGATCCTTTTGATCCCTCAGATCCTTTTGAACCCTTAGAACATTTACATCCCTCAGAGCCTGTAAACCATTTACACCCCTTGGAGCATTTATATCCTTTTGAACCCTTGGACCATTTATATCCCTTAGAACATTTAAATCCTTTTGAACCCTTGGAATATTTACATTCCTTGGATCCCTTATGGCCCTTTGAACCCTTGGAGCATTTACATTCCTTGGAATTCTTATGGCCCTTTGAGCCCTTGGAGCATTTCTTGGAACCTTTATGTTCCTTTGCATCCTTGGAACATCCCTTGGAACCTTTATGCTCCTTTGCATCCTTGG
>CAMKDG010000099.1 GCA_946411205.1 uncultured Desulfotomaculum sp. | reverse complement strand
AAGCAGTATTGCTGCCGCCGAAGAAGATAAAAAGCAAGCCGAAGCCCTGCGGGCTTCCTTGCAAGCCGAACTGCAGCATTCTCGCCAAGAGGCTGCAGAAATAGTGGCCCGTGCCGCTAAAAACGCCGAAGAACAAGCCCAGCAGATTATTGAAGCTGCTAAGGCTGAAGCTGTACGCGTTAGAGACGGTGCCCTGGCTGATATCCAGCGTGAAAAAGAAAAGGCAGTAGCCGAACTCAGAGATCAGGTTGCTACTCTCTCCATTTTGGTGGCTGGCAAAATTATTGACCAGAAACTCAACGATGACATTCAAAAGGATCTGGTTAACAAATTTGTTAAAGAGGCAGGCGATCTGCCATGTTAAGAGGAGCTGTGGCCAGACGTTATGCTCAGGCTCTGTATGAAATTGCCCAGACTAATAACACCCTGGAAACCATTGAACAGGAATTAAAGGGTGTAGCCGAAGCAGTTGAAGGGACCCGGGAACTCCAAAAAATATTATATCACCCGCAGGTATTAGCAGGCGATAAGAAAAACTTGTTAAAGACTCTCTTCGCCGATAAGGTTTCCGCTGAAACCATGAAATTCCTTGGACTCATTGTAGATAAGCGCAGAGAAAACTATCTAGCTGGTATTTCTGCCGAGTTTTCTGCATTGGCCAACGAAGCTCGTGGCAAAGTGGCAGCCGAAGTAATTACCGCGGTGCAAGTTAGTGAAGAACAAAAACAAGAGCTAGTCAAAGTAGCTTCTCGCTTAGCCGGTAAAGAAGTAGAGCCTACCTTCGCGGTGGACGCTTCTCTCGTCGGTGGTGTTATCGTAAAAATAGGTAGTAAAGTTATTGATGGCAGCATCAAAACCCGCTTAGCTACCTTACAATCACGCCTCATGTTCAAAACCAGTTAAATAGATAGGGGTGAACCAGTACATGAATTTGCGACCTGAAGAGATCAGCTCGATCATTAGGCAGCAAATCGATAAATACGAGGCCCAGGTAGGAGTATCAGACGTGGGCACCGTTATCCAGGTCGGTGACGGTATCGCCCGTGTTTATGGCCTAGAGGATTGCATGTCTTCGGAATTATTGGAATTCCCCGGCGGCACCCTCGGTATGGCCCTCAACCTGGAAGAAGATAACATCGGTGTTGTTATCATGGGTCCTTACACCCACATTAAAGAGGGTGACCCTGTTAAGCGTACCGGTCGTATTATCTCCGTTCCCGTAGGCGATGCCCTGATTGGTCGTGTTGTTAACCCACTGGGCCAGCCCATCGATGGCAAAGGCCCCATTAAATCCGATAAGTTCCGTTCCACCGAGCGTATTGCTCCTGGTGTTATTACCCGTAAATCCGTTTCTGTACCTCTGCAGACTGGTGTTAAGGCTGTTGACGCCATGGTTCCCATTGGTCGTGGCCAGCGGGAATTGATCATTGGTGACCGCCAAACAGGTAAAACTGCAGTTGCTGTTGATGCCATCATCAACCAAAAGGGTCAGAACGTTATCTGTATCTACGTAGCCGTAGGTCAGAAAGCTTCTACCGTGGCTGGTGTTGTACAATCCTTGGAAGCTCATGGCGCTATGGAATATTCCATTGTTGTGGCTGCTAACGCTTCCGAACCTTCTCCCTTGCTCTACTTGGCTCCCTACGCCGGTTGCGCCATGGGTGAAGAATTTATGGACAATGGTAAGGACGTTCTCATTGTATACGACGATCTGTCCAAGCAGGCCGCTGCCTACCGTGAATTGTCCCTGTTGCTGCGTCGTCCTCCCGGACGTGAAGCGTTCCCTGGTGATGTATTCTATCTACACTCCCGCCTGTTAGAGCGTGCTGCCCGTCTAAACGAAGACTTCGGTGGCGGTTCCATTACCGCTCTACCCATTATCGAAACCCAGGCCGGTGACGTGTCTGCCTACATTCCTACCAACGTTATTTCCATTACCGACGGCCAGATCTTCCTGGAGTCCGACCTGTTTAACGCCGGTCAGCGTCCTGCGATTTCGGTAGGTCTCTCGGTATCCCGCGTTGGTGGTGCTGCACAAATTAAAGCTATGAAGCAGGTTGCTGGTCAGCTTCGTCTGGATCTGGCCCAGTACCGTGAATTGGCTGCTTTCGCCCAGTTCGGCTCTGACCTGGATAAATCTACCCAGGCCCGTCTGAACCGTGGTGCTCGGACCGTACAAATTCTGAAGCAAGCTCAGTACAAGCCCTATCCTGTAGAAGAGCAAGTTGTTATCATCTATTCAGCCGTTAAAGGCTTCATCGATGATATTGACCTGGGCCGGGTAGGTGCCTTTGAAGAAGGCTTCATTAACTTTATGCGTTCCAGCAAAGCTGATATCCTCAAGGCTATCAAAGAGCAAAAAGAAATTAAGCCTGATACCGATGAAAAGTTAAAGGCTGCCATCGAAGAGTTCAAAAAGTCCTTTGCTTAAGCAGTTAAGTTAAGGAAGTAAGGTGGTGATTTAGTAGATGGCCAGTGCGCAAGATATTAGGCGCCGGATTACGAGTGTTAAAAATACCCAACAAATCACCAAAGCGATGAAAATGGTTGCTGCCGCTAAACTTAGGCGCGCTCAGGAGGCTGTTACCTCCGCCCGTCCCTTCGCTCTGAAAATTAGAGAGGTGTTAAGCCGTGTGGCTGCCGCCAGTGGTGGTGCTTCGCACCCACTGCTCGAAGTACGGGAGGTTAAAAAGACTGCCTATGTGGTAATTACTGCAGACCGTGGTCTTTGTGGGGGCTTTAACGCCAACGTGTTGCGTCGTGCTGCGACGGAGGTACAGGATCGTAATACCTCTGGTGTTGTGGCGGTTGGACGTAAGTCCAGAGATTTCTTTAGACGCCGCGGTTTTGAACTGGCAGCTTCTTACGTCGGTTTAGGTGAAAATATTCAGTTCCACCAAGCTAAAGAGATTGCCCGGTTTGTTATGGACAAATACGTGGCAGGCGATTTTGACGAAGTGTATCTGGTATTTAGTGAATTTGTTAACGTACTCACCCAGCGTCCCGTGACAGTAAAGCTACTGCCTGTGGAAACTCCTGCCGAGGAATCCAAGGGACCAAAGGTAGAATATATTTATGAGCCCAATGCGGAGGCTGTTTTATCAGAATTATTGCCCACCTATGTGGAGTCAACGGTTTTCCGTGCTATGCTGGAAGCGAAAGCCGGCGAGCAAGGTGCCCGGATGACTGCCATGGATTCCGCTACTAAGAACGCCAAGGATATGATTAACAAGTTAACCCTGTCCTTGAACCGTGCCCGTCAGGCTGCCATTACCAAGGAAATTTCCGAGATTGTGGGCGGCGCTGCGGCACTGGAGTAAACTAGAGGTTGTAAAATCTGACTGCAAGGAGGTCGGAGAACGTAATGAACGTTGGCCATATCGTTACGGTTATTGGCGTTGTTGTGGACATTGAGTTCCAACCAGGCCAATTACCCGCCATCTATAACGCGGTTAAGATTCGTACCGAGGACCAGGATGACAAGTCCACCGAAGTAAACTTAACCCTAGAAGTAGCCCAACACTTGGGCAATAACCGTGTTCGTGCCATTGCTATGTCCTCTGCCGACGGCCTTAAGCGCGGCATGAAAGTGGTAGACACCGGCAAACCCATCTCTGTACCCGTTGGCCGTCCCGTTCTGGGTCGCCTACTGAACGTACAGGGTGAAGAGGTTGACGGTTTACCCGCTGGCAAATACGACAAATATTATCCTATTCACCGTCCCGCTCCGGCTCTGGTGGATCAGTCCACCAAAGCAGAAATGCTGGAAACTGGTATCAAGGTTGTAGACTTGATGATCCCCTTCTTGAAGGGTGGTAAAATTGGTCTCTTCGGTGGTGCCGGTGTAGGTAAAACAGTTATCGTTATGGAGCTTATCAACAACATCGCTAAGCAGCACGGTGGTATCTCCGTGTTCGCCGGTGTAGGTGAGCGTACCCGTGAAGGTAACGATCTTTACCACGAAATGAAGGATGCTGGCGTATTAGATAAGACCATCATGGTGTTCGGTCAGATGAACGAACCCCCGGGTGCTCGTCTACGGGTAGGCTTAACTGGTTTGACCATGGCTGAATTCTTCCGTGATGAAGAGGGTGCTGATACCCTACTCTTTATCGATAACATCTTCCGTTTCACCCAGGCAGGTTCCGAGGTTTCCGCGTTGCTAGGCCGTATGCCTTCAGCGGTAGGTTACCAGCCCACCCTGGCTACTGAAATGGGTCAATTACAAGAACGTATTACTTCCACCCGTAAGGGTTCTGTTACCTCGGTTCAGGCCATCTACGTGCCTGCGGACGACTTGACCGACCCGGCTCCTGCTAACGCCTTTGCGCACTTGGACGCCACCGTTGTATTAAGCCGTGCTATTTCCGAGTTAGGTATCTACCCTGCGGTTGATCCGCTGGATTCCACCTCTCGTATTCTTGACCCTCAAGTTGTGGGTAAAGAACACTACGAGTGTGCCCGTGGTGTACAGGGTGTTCTGCAGCGTTATAAAGAACTGCAGGATATCATCGCCATTCTGGGTATGGATGAACTTTCCGACGAAGACAAAGTTCTCGTTGCTCGCGCTCGGAAACTCCAGCGTTTCTTGTCCCAGCCCTTTAACGTTGCGGAAACCTTTACCGGCAGACCTGGTAGAATTGTATCTCTTAAGGATACCATCCGCAGCTTTAACGAAATTCTCGCAGGTAAACACGATCATCTGCCGGAACAAGCTTTCTACATGGCTGGTGGCATAGAAGAAGTTGTTGAGAATGCAAAACGTATTGAGGCTGGTGCATAATTATGGCAAAGACCCAACGCCTTGATATAGTCACTCCTGAAAAAGTTGTCTTCAGTGAAGAGATCGATTTTATTGTGGCACCTGGTGCCGACGGTGAACTCGGTATCTTACCTGAACACGCTCCACTGGTAACTGCCCTTAAGATTGGTAATATGAGGGTGCAGCAGGGCGGTAAATTCTTTAAGGTGGCCGTCAGCGGTGGGTTCATGGAAGTTAAGAACAGCCGAGTGGTTGTTCTGGCTGATACCGCCGAACGTGCCGACCAAATTGATGTCGAACGGGCTAAGGCCGCCAAACAACGTGCTGAACAGCGTCTGTCGGGAAAAGCTGCCGAAATCGATGTCGTCCGGGCCGAAGTAGCTCTCCAAAAAGCTCTCAACCGGATTAAAACAGTTGAATAAACAAATCAAGACCAGGATAGACTCTCTATCCTGGTCTTTTTGTATTTTTAGAGGGTCATTGTGGCAATACTAGAGGTTAGCAAAAAAACTTTTAGCCGTCAGCTATTGGCCAGCGGCTTAATAACCACAAGCGATCATTCTAAGAAACCTTTAGGATAACAAAGGTACCTATAGCCAAAAGAAATACATGCAAAAAAGCCGATGGCCGGCGGTTGACAGCTGATGGCCAAATAATACCCCAGCCAGGAGTTTCTATGGAAAAAATAATTATCACAGGTGGTAATCCCTTACATGGCTCTATTCGCGTCAGCGGTGCCAAAAATGCAGTCCTGCCCATATTAGCCGCTGCCTTACTAACAACTACAACGACCAAACTACTCGATGTACCCAACCTAGCCGACGTAGGCGTAATTTGCTCTGTCCTTGAAGAACTGGGTGCTCATATACAAAAAGGGGAAAGCACATTAACCATCTCAGTTCCCTACCTTACCAGCATCGAAGCACCCTACGAACATGTCCGCAAAATGCGAGCTTCCTTTCTAGTCATGGGACCACTCTTGGCCCGTACAGGCAGGGCTAGAATTTCCTTGCCCGGTGGCTGTGCCATCGGCACCAGACCCATCGACCTTCATCTAAAAGGCTTTGCCGCTCTGGGGGCTGATATTCGCTACGGTGCCGGTTATATCGAAGCAGCCGCTGAAGAACTTATTGGTGCTAAAATATACCTGGATTTCCCCAGTGTTGGGGCCACTGAAAACATCATGATGGCAGCGGTATTGGCCCAAGGGCAAACTACTTTGGAAAACGCCGCCGAAGAACCAGAAATCGTTGATCTAGCCAACTTCTTAAACTCCATGGGAGCAAAAATAAAAGGTGCCGGCACCAAAGTAATAAGAATAGATGGGGTGGCAGAACTCACCGGAGCTACCCATGCAGTTATCCCGGACCGCATAGAAGCAGGCACTTATTTAGTGGCAGCTGCTATCACTAAGGGCGACGTCCTAGTAGAAAATATTATCATCGACCACCTAAAACCCGTCATGGCCAAACTAAAAGAGGCTGGCGTGGAGCTAACGGAAGAAGACAACGGCATAAGGGTCATAAGTAATTCCCGGATAAGAGGAGTAGACATTAAAACTCTTCCCTACCCTGGCTTTCCTACGGACATGCAAGCCCAATTCATGGCTCTCATGGCTGCAGCCGAAGGTACCAGCATTATCACTGAAACAGTCTTTGAAAACCGCTTTATGCACGTCAGCGAACTCAAACGCATGGGTGCTAAAATTAAAATAGAGGGCCGTGCTGCCATCGTCCAAGGCGTCAAAACCCTCACTGGTGCCGAAGTCAAAGCTACCGATCTCCGAGCCGGTGCCGCTTTAATTCTTGCTGCCCTCGCTGCCGAAGGTGAAACGGAAATAGGTAACATCTACCACATCGACCGAGGGTATGAACTGCTAATCGAGAAACTGCAAGGCATAGGAGCGAATATTAAACGGGTGGAGGAGTGTGTGTTGGTGTAGTCGGCCCTTGGCCAATGTGTCTTAATGTAAAATAATAGACCTTTTAAAAAGGTTGGCATATATTGCCAGCCTTTTTCATATAAATAACTAAGTCTAAGTATGAATATAAGAGCAAGCAATATGTAAAAACGCCTACTTTATAGTTAAACAAAAGCGGTTGGCCAAAGGCTACAGGCCATTGGCCAACCGCCCCAAAAGGACGGTGCACTCCTTGCGTAAACTAGCCCTCGGCATCTTTGGCCTACTCCTGATCTTAGCAACTTTTCCAACACTTGCAGTTCAATTCCACAATCTCATAAAACCATCGCAGGTAAAAAGCTCTGGTACCGCTGTGAATATGTACAACCACCTAACCAATAAAATCCAACCCATACCCCTGGATGATTATCTAGTGGGTGTGGTAGCCGCCGAAATGCCAGCCTCTTTTCCGGCTGAAGCCTTAAAAGCCCAGGCCGTAGCAGCCCGGACCTACATCATGCAGCGCCTGTCTCCCGGTGGCATCAAAAATTCCCTTCACCCCGGAGCGGATGTTTCCAGCGACCCCAGGGAGGGACAGGCTTGGATTTCCCGTGAAGAAATGGAAAAACGCTGGGGTAAAATCAAATCCCTGGAATACTACTACAAAATCAAATGGGCTGTAGATAACACCCAAGGACAAGTTATCACCTATAAATCGCAGCTTATTTTTCCGGCCTTCCATGCCTCCTGCGGTGGCTGTACCGAAAACGCCGAAGAAGTATGGGTAACCGCAGCCCCTTACTTGAAAGGGGTTCCCTGTCCCTTCTGCGCCGACCCCAACCCAGACAGACAAGTAACCTACACTTTGGCCGACTTGGACCAAAAACTAAAGACCAACCTCTCTGCCGTCCCGGTATCAACCAGTAAAAATAAATTAGTAGCCATCACTAAAGAAACCAATACCGGCCGTCCTAAGGAAATAAAACTTGGTAACAAAACCTATTCGGCCACCATGTTAAGAGAAATGCTCAATCTTCGTTCAACCCGCATCACCTGGACCCTCACAAATGATAAAATAACCTTCACCACCAAAGGCTACGGCCACGGCGTGGGCCTTTGTCAATATGGTGCAAAAGGCTTGGCAGAACAGGGCAAAGGTTATAGGGAGATTTTGAAACATTACTACACTGGCGTGGAGATTACGGAGATGAAATAAAATAATTGGCTATCATTTGTCAGCCATCGGCCGTCCGACCAATGTATACTTCCCTCCCTTTTGGGCAATACTCTAACTAAAGAATTACACCCAAAAGTGAGGTTATGCACCAATGTGGCCCTTCGAAGACACCCTTGCGAATAAGCTGCGTAATCAAGACATACTTAAAAAATATCGTGAATGGCTGAGAAAATGGTTATACCAAGGCAATAAATATAATGCCTCGGCAGTGTTCAGCATCGTACTAGCCATTGTTCTGTTATCAGCTGTAGGTCTTTACACCTGGAATCATAGCCAAACAAAGCAAGCCATTACAACCAACAATACCAGCCAAGTGACTGAAAAGAACTACCAGAAAGAACCAGCGGCTAACCAAACCCAGAGCAACAAGAATAATCAAAACATCGATAAACCTGAAAAAAATGAAACCCCAGCTCCGCTAGCCGTTAACCCGGAAGAACTGGTAAAACCCGTTATGGGACATACCTTAACCTCTGTGGGAATAAGCTTCTCCGAGGTATTTCAAGATTATCGCTACAACACCGGTGTAGCTTTGGCAGCCAAACCTGGTTCTGAAATTAAGCTAGCACTGCCGGGTACCGTAACACTGGTTGTCAGCGGAGAAAACAACACGCAAACCGTCAGTATCAACCACGGTAACGGTTGGGAATCCTCCTACAGCGGCTTGGAAGAAGTCAGGGCCAAAGCCGGAGAGCGGTTGGAGGAAAATACAGTGCTTGGTAAGCTGGGCAAATATGAGCGAGTCAACGGTGTTTCGGAAAATCATTTATACTTTAAACTCACCAGAAATGGTGAACCCGTAGACCCCAATATCTACTGGAAATAAATAATAGCTTGTCATTGCTTATTCAAATGGCCTATTTTAGGCCATTTTCTTTTATTTTTGTGACATTTCTCCTACCCCCCCGCATATATTTAAGTAAAAAGTAAGCTCGGCAACGTCAAACAACCTCGGACTTCCTTCGGTAGAACTACTGCTCGAATTATAGATAGCTAAGTGACTAAATACAGACGAAAGACGGCGTTAATTACTGACGTCCGATGTCCGACGAATGACGTCTAAAGACCGGCGTCCGATGACTGACGTCCGAAGCAGGAGGTAGGGAAATGCAGGACTACATCCAAAAACGGGTGCTGGACATATGTGCATACATTCTGGAAACCAAAGCTACAGTCCGGAGAGCGGCCCACGTTTTCCAGGTGAGTAAAAGCACAGTCCACAAAGACATGACCGAAAGGCTCCCGTCCCTGAATAAACACCTGGCCCAGGAAGTAAAAACCATCCTAGACGAGAACAAAGCCGAACGCCACTTGAGAGGCGGCGAAGCCACCCGAAAGAAATACAAAGAAATAGTATAATAAAAACCGAGAAATTTCACATACCGAGAGGAATTTTGACAGGAAAGAGAGAATCCTATATTTTTAGGACAATCTGCCATTCCTGTTATTTCTTTGTTACTACATAAGTTACCATATAAGCAAGTTCTGCCTAACCAGCAGACAAGCCTTTTGATTGTCAACCCCACGACAAAAGCATGAATGAACCGATTGCAAATGTGTACCCTAGTTTATTCATTCACGTGTTTGTCATGCCGTAGGGGCCGAGCCCCACATGCCCACATCGGCCCGCCGCATATTCAGTAGCAACCCATTTAACCAGCTAGGAGGAACTCCCCATGTTTGGACTCAGCACAGATATCGGCATAGATCTCGGTACCGCTAGTATTCTGGTCTATGTCAAAGGAAAAGGAATCGTACTCAACGAACCCTCAGTGGTAGCCATAAACAAAGATACCGGGCGGATCATTGCCGTCGGCGAAGAAGCTCGCCGTATGCTGGGCCGCACCCCTGGCAACATCGTAGCCACCCGTCCCTTACGGGAAGGTGTCATTGCCGACTACGATGTCACCGAAAAAATGCTCAAATACTTCATTAATAAAGCTAACGGCAAACGCTGGTTCTTTCGCCCTCGGGTGATGGTCTGCATCCCCTCCGGCGTTACCGGTGTAGAGGAACGCGCCGTCCGCCAAGCTGCCATCCAGGCCGGTGCCCGGGCCGCTCACCTTATCGAAGAACCCCTGGCCGCAGCCTTAGGAGCTGGCATTGACATCTCCGAGCCCAGTGGCTCCATGGTTGTCGACATTGGCGGCGGTACCTCCGATGTAGCCGTACTCTCTCTGGGGGGGATTGTCTGCAGCCGCTCTATCCGCGTTGGTGGTGATAAATTCGACGAAGCCATCGTACGTTATATAAGGAAAGAATTCAGCCTTATGATTGGTGAACGCACCGGCGAAGAAATCAAAGTAGAAATCGCCACCGCCTTCCCACAAAAGACACCGGAACGCAGCACCCAAATCCGCGGCCGCGACTTGGTAACCGGCTTACCCAAAGCAGTTACCGTCAGCAGCCACCAAATTTATCATGCCATAGAAGAACCCCTGGAAGCAGTTGTCAGTGCCGTAAAGGAGGTTCTGGAAATGACTCCCCCTGAACTGGCGGCAGATATTGTGAATAAAGGTATCGTTATGACCGGCGGCGGAGCGTTGCTTCACGGCTTAGATACCCTTATTTCTGAGGAAACCGGCTTACCTGTTTATATAGCTGATGATGCCATTTCCTGCGTGGCCAGTGGGACCGGTAAGGCGTTAGCAATGATGAATATTTTGCCGAAGCCGAAGAGTAGTAAGTTGTTTAAGAAGGTAGTGGGGTAACCCAAACGCACGGAGACATTGCAAAATCCGTAGAGGCCATCAGATAACCCATATCAAAACGAACTCTACAGTTATTATTCAGGATAGAAAACTGGAACATCTTTGCCATATATCAGTCTATAGTAAAAAGGAGGTTTATTGAAAATGAAAAAACTATTTCTCTCACTTTCCCTGTCGCTGGCAGTGTTGCTTTCCGGCGGAGCTATCGCCTCGGCAGAAACACCTGTAGAATTAATGATTAACAATACCCGCATTAAGGTGCCATATCCAATTTTTATCGAGAAAGACACAACATTACTTCCCTTGAGGTTTTTCAGCGAAAAACTAAATGCCAAGGTGGGCTATTTGCCAGATACAGATACTGCCTATATTGATCTGGGTGATAAAACTATTACGATCAATGCCAGAGAAGGTGTTGGCTACATTGACGGTCTTGGCTATAGCCTTAAAGGATTAATTAAAAAATACGACGATAGGCTGTATGTTCCGCTGCGGTTTCTGGGGCAAATGTCAGGAGCTAAAATAGACTGGGATGCAAGCACCAGAACAATCTCAATTGTTACCAGTGTAAGCGAAAAGGATAAGGCTGAAGAAGCTACCCAGGAAATTGCTAAAAATGCCCGTGTACTTTGGCAAGCCCAACTGGAAAGACCAATAACTTCCGATATACTGGCTACGGCAGATGGTAAATTATATGTTCCTAATGGACACATCCTTACCGCCATGGACTCCCAAGGCAATGTTCTTTGGTCTAACGCCTTAGGAGGATATGATCCCAGAGGTCAAAATGAGCAAGTACTGGGAACTCCTATCCAACAGGGGAACACGCTTTTCCTGGGAACCGCAGATTATCAAAAAGGGGCGGTTGACTTTACCCAATCAGTATTTAGTATTAACACAGATGGCAAACTGAACTGGAGCTTTGACACAAGTAGCAACTATACCGGAGCAAGCGGTGATAAACCAAGCACCCCGGCTATTTCTACTAAAAATAATTTTATCTATGTCCGGGACAAGGAAGGGGTCTTGTGCTATACTCTGGAGCCTTCCCAGCGGTGGAGATTCGCTGGCATAGACAAAGAAATTCCTCTCAGTCCCTTGGTAGTAAACCGCAACGAACAGGCCGACGATGTTGTGCTAATTGACCAAGTAAACCAAGGGACAATTTACATCCTAAATAGTGATAGGGAGGAAGAGTGGAGTTATCCTATCCAAATGGGAACTCCCACAGATATGGCCTACGATATCAGCAGTCGTCGTTTGTTTGTTGCCCTTAAAGACACTACAACCACTGGCGGGGCGGCAGTATTATCCTTAGACCTCTTAACCAACTCCTGGAAATACCAGTCCTACCTAACGGAAACGAATATTATTAAGATGCAGCCGGTTAAGGGAGAGCTGTACGTTGCTACCGGAGATAAGTTCTACAAAATTGAATCAAAAGGCAGTGTCAAGACCTACCGGGAGCAATTCACGGGTATTGTAGACTTCCATGTCGATCACCAAGGTGCTATTACTGCCCTTTATAACGACGGGACCATTAAAAAGTTTGTCAATGACGAACTTTCTTGGGAAACCAGTATTAAGGGAGCCACGAAGCTTAGCGTAACTCCCTCTGGGACAGCGATCGTAACGACCAACGACAACAGGGTTATTGCCGTAGATACAAAATAAAAATATTTATAAATTGCGGAACTTCTCACAAGGGAACAACGTCTGATATAACGTAAACGGATTAAACCAAATAAAAATTTGCCTTCCGTTGGAACCTAATCGCTTTAATAATCGTCTAAGACGTAGAACGGAAGCAAATATGAAAACCTTAATAAGGGGGTGCTGTAGAAACAGCGAGAGCAAGAAGCTTTTTCTTTAGTTAATTACAAAATAGGAGGGAAAATAATTGAAACGTTTTCGTAAGTCAATTTCCATCCTGCTAACACTCGCTATGTTAGTAGGCCTGTTACTACCCGCTGGTAGTGCATTTGCGTACACCAAAAACACCTTAAGCACAGTGCCCACTGTAGGGACAGACTTTGCAGGTCTTTTAGGCACCCTGAGCATTAAGGAAGATGGTGCAACCAAAGACGATTTCCAAGCTGGAAAATCTTTTATCGTGACCCTGCCCGACAATGTATCCTTTGCTACCTATGAAAATAATCGTTGGGTAGAAGTTAAGGATGCAGACACACCTGTTGTTAATGCTAAGATGCCGGCTGGCGATCCCAAGAACCCCTCTGCTGCATGGGTTGTTGACGGCGATTCAGTGGTTCAAAATGCAGAATTCTCCACTGACAAATCTTTAGTAATTACCTTTGAAGACACCATGCCTACTAAACTTGAAAAAAGCTTAAAGCTTAACCTCTATGTTAAAGTAGATGGAGCTGCTGGTGACTTGAAACTAACCATTGACGGCATGAATTCTGGTGTAACTGCCGGCGATGTAACCGTGGGTCGTGCTGCTAGCGGTGCCATAGAAGGTACTGTTCTGAGCACCAAAAACGTTGGTCAAGAAAATGGCGTTACCCTGGGTACTATTAGATTGACTGAAACCACTCCCGGTGCAGTAAAGCAAGGGGATGAAATCAAGTTAAAATTACCCACCGGCTTTGAATGGGTAAGCGGTTCTGTAGTAAAAGGTAT
>CAMKDG010000098.1 GCA_946411205.1 uncultured Desulfotomaculum sp. | reverse complement strand
TTTTTGCCCAGTACGTTCGACGAAAAGATTTGAATCCAAAAAAGAACAAAGGTATGGGAAGGCTTCACCTTCTCTACTTTGTCCTATTAATTCTATCACGTTCTACAAACGATATGTTTGTCTAGCCATGATTTTTCCGAAAACGGCCTAAAATTATGTACTTGCCCCGCCTTCAATAATCAATTATACTCCATTCCAAAGAAGAATAATTATTTATTTCATTGAGGAGGAATTTTACATGAAAGTTATAGCATTTAATGGTAGCCCAAACAAAGAAGGAAATACTTACCATGGGCTGAAACTGGTAACCGCTGAACTTGAGAAGGAAGGTATTGAAACAGAAATTATCCATGTGGGAAACAAGGCCATTAGAGGCTGTCTGGCCTGTGGTCAGTGTGCCAAAAATCAAAGTGAAACCTGCAGTACTTCTAATGACCAGGTTAATGAGTGGATTCAAAAAATGAAGGCAGCAGATGGCATCCTGTTAGGTTCACCGGTACATTATTCGGCTATAGCTGGTACTATGAAATCATTTTTGGACAGGGCTTTTTATGTTGCAGGTGTTAACAATGGTATGTTACGGCACAAAGTTGGTGCATCCGTTGTCGCTGTAAGACGTTCTGGCGGACTCCCAACCTTTAATCAACTGAATAATTATCTTAATTATTCCGAAATGCTGATCCCAACCTCAAATTATTGGAATGTCATTCATGGGGCTACCCCCGGGGAAGCCTTGCAGGATGAAGAGGGCGTACAAATTATGAGAATACTTGGCAAAAATATGGCCTGGCTTTTAAAATTAGTTCAAAATGGCAAAGAAACCATTAAAGCACCAGCCAAAGAAGCTAAAACGAAAATGAGTTTTATTCGCTAAGCACTTAACTACTAGTATGCATTTACAAATCTAATAGAAAGACGTAACTAGTAGTTTACTGGTTACCGTTAGGTAAAAGGGGGGGCCTGTTTCTCCCCTTTCTCCGTTATTTTAAAGGAACCTCTTTGATAAATTACTAAGTCTTTTTACTTGCATCATCTTTATCAAATTCCTTATAGGAGGTAAGATCTATCTGTAGGTAGGGTGTCGTTTTTAATTTAACAAAAAATACCTTTTCAGTACGCTTTTGTATTTCATCCGTGAGGACTTGAAGGTCATTGACTAATTGCTCTTTAGAATATAGTTGATTACTTCGTAAATTGGTAAATAAACTTCTCTTGTTAATTTTAATTAATCTCGTTGTATTTAACATCAAATCTTCTCCTCGGCCTTTCTCAAACTACACACAGGAACAATGATATTTATATTCTATATATTTTCACTGAGCCTATCAACCCAGCTAGGACTTTGAGTCCTTTAGCCACAACTTTAGTCTCTTCTATAATCAAATGTCTCGTAAGGTACCTTCAGTTTACGCCCATTCATAATTACCGTATCATGATCAAGCCAAATTATGGTAGCATACTCTTCCCGATACTTAAAATAAATGTACTTTGGCTTCCTCTTTTCCTGGTTAAGGACAACTCTCCTAATACTGCATAAGCTGTGGTAGCACCGCCATTAATTAAATATGCTTTTACTGTATAGACGCCATCCGGTGACGTACTCTCTGCCAATACCTTTTCCTTTGGTAGATGGCTCATATCAAAATAAGCCCAATAAATTCCGTAGATAATAAAAATAATAAAAAACAATGGAAATAGAGCCAGTACAATTATGGCCTTCTTCTTTGCTTTTTGTATGTCTTGCTCCGTATCGATGCTACTTTTATTGATTAGATTAGGAGAAGCTACGTATTCCATCTTTTTCAATCCTCACTTTTAGTGTAAAGTAGTGCTCCTCCCCTTGTGAATTGACGGCCTTTACCTTCACTTGGTCCACCTGCTCCCCCTCTTTCTCAACGGTAAATAAGTGAGTCCCCCTGAAGCTGAAACCTTCTGGAAGGGTTTTCCCGATAACGCTTAAGGATTCAGTGGGATTGCTGCCCTTGGGAAAAACTACGGCTACGTATAAAGGGGTTAGCCCATTTCTGATAATTTCCGCATCTTTACTGGCCCCACTGTATGTGTTCAACGCTACTAAGAGTTCCGGCAAGCCGTCATTGTCAATATCAACCAGACAGGTATCTATTACTTCTGTTGCGGGGAATTTTTGGTGGAAATATTGGGCCAGAATATTCTCCGTTTCTCTTGCACTACTTTCCTTCCCCTGCGGCGCGGGATTGGTGCCGTGTGCCAACGGATCTTGACTGGCTTCCCTTGCCACACCGACCTTCTCCTGCGGATTTTTTAAGGTGGAACACCCAACAATGAATAGAGAAACAAATAAAAACGCAAAAAAGATAGCTGTTATCTGCCTTTGAATAGTCAATATTTTAATCTCCTTTATGTAACATGAAAGATAATTTCCTTCGCCCGGTGCATGGCATTAGCCCTCACATACCATACCCGCCCCTTCCAGAGGACTTACGGCTAGGGTCTATGAAATCTGTTTTAGAAGGTATGCCATTATTCGTCAACTTACCTCTAATATTAAAATATTTCTGCATGTCCTGTGTCGAAAATAGAAGCTCCCATCTCCTGTTATAAAATAAATTTAATACCTTCCTCAGCATTTCCTCTCCCCCATTCCTTAGAAAATCAGCTCTGTTCAATAAGCTTAATTTTGGGACCTGTCATTCTCCCACCTTCAATTTTGCCTTGGTTCTTATCTATAGAGAAGTTAAAACGCAGGTATTTTTTCTGTTTTGGCGGCAACGTAAATATATTTTGGTTTTGGTCATTTTTTAAAACCAACTCCTCAGCAAAGTGTTCCTTATCAATTAATTTTACCGATACTTTTAGCTCTTCCTGACTGTGATTCGTTACATTTATCGTTCCTGAGACCTTCTGTTTTTGTTCTTCTGGTTCAACATCACAGCTACTATTTCTGGGATGATACTCAACCGCCCTTATACCATCTTGAAAGGAATAGTACATATCTTTTGCGTATTCTGTGCCCGCAGGTACAATGAATAAAAGAAGCGCTAAAAAGATCCATACCATTTTCTTGATTAGATAGGGGTAACTCTCTTTTAGATACTTTGTACTCCCTCGCCAACCAATAATAACAAAGGTAAGTGCATAAAAAAATGTATAACGCAAACCCATTTTATCCTGATCATTGTACCAAGCCTTCAAACCTAACTGGTTAAGTAGGTAATCACCTAAGCAAAAGCCATTAGACGCAATTGAAGAGAAAAACAATCCAAATATCATCAGTAAAAAGAATGCGATGCCAATCATTTTATTTTTCATTTACCTAAACCGTCCTCACACAAACTGTCCCATGTCTTTACATAGAATACTTTCAGCTTAGCAATTTATTGAGAAATATTTCAGGATTGTTTAAAAAATCCCTGGTTAGTTGATAGTGCTCTGTTTCCTGATAAATCTTTTGCTCCAAGCCTCTTTCATTGAAGCAATAGATGCTGCTGCCGGGATATGCCAACAAAATGGGGGAATGAGTGGCAATGATAAACTGAGCTTTTCCTGCACTTTCTAATTCCCAAATGATTCTTAGAAATGCTAACTGCCTCTGAGGAGATAAGGCTGCTTCTGGTTCATCCAGCAGATAGATCCCCTTCCCTTGAAAGCGATTCTGGAATAAGGATAGAAAGGATTCGCCATGAGATTTGTGATGAAGGGATTCTCCACCATAAGGAGAGTAAACAATACCACCAAACTCTTCTGCCAAATCATCCAAATAGTTGGCAAAATCAAAAAAGCTCTCTGCCCTCAGAAAGAAACCATTTACTACTTTGGGAAACCAAGATAGAGTGATGATGTCTGATAGAGAAAAATCTCCGCGCTGATCTTCCAATAGGGGTCCTCTTCCTCCACTAATCGTTGAAAAATCACATTTATAGGCAAGGGCTTCAAGTAGAGTTGATTTGCCAGTTCCATTTTCCCCCACAAAAAAAACCACATTCCGATCCAAGTTTATGCTTTGCCTTTCCTTTAACGCAGGAATATTAAAGGGGTATCTCCCCTTGTCCTTGACTTTACTCCAGTCAAAACGAACCTCTTTTAAAAATGCCATTACATTAATCCTTTCCAGGCAGTTTTTTAAACGTATCTAAAGGGACTATAGCTTTCTTCTAAAATCAAATCTCCAAGGAAAACTTCAATGCTTACTTATACCTGAGCATTCAATTTTTATTTTCTGGTAGTTTTTCAGAAGAACATTCCTTTAGCGTAGCAATAAACGGAATTATTAAAAATGAAGCAAAAACTAATCCAAATAGTATTAACCATAGTATACACTCACTTAGCTCGGAATTTTTTCGCAAATCCCTAACAAACCAAAAAGCAAAGAATCCCATACCAACTGATCTTGAGTATATAGCAATTTTATAATTGGTTTTACAATTGGGACATTCAATTGGGCTATAGCAACTTAGGACAGATTTTAGAATTCTTCCATATGTAAATTGATAAGAACATTTGCATTTCTCATTTATCATAAATGATCACCTTCTATGTTTAAGTGATTCATACATCACTTTCGATGCTACCTTTACCATACAAATTGATTAACTAATGCTTAAATTGCCTATAATAATATCCCAGCGTTCTTGCACTCTCAAATAGAAAATTCAAATCTAATATTGTAACCTCTCTCCAATTTCTACCCTTTATTTACTATACAACATTGAATAATCCTTTAAATCATTAGGCTAATTTTTTAAATAAATAAATTGCCAATTATTTTAAAACTTCTAACTGACAATTACGTCTAAATAGATATAAATTAATAATACTTTCTGGGCATACCCAGGGCTATTATCAAGTTTGGCAATCTGCCATAGTTTCGAGGTGGAAAGCATGTTGAAAAAATTTTTTAATCTATTCGCTCTAATCGCTGATCTATTTCCACTAACATTTGTTGAAATACTCTACCTACCTTTTAGCTACAAATATTGGCGACTAATAAAAGAATTAACTACCGAAGACTGGTTTAAAGAGATCTATCAAGATCAGAAGTATCAAAGCATTATCCTCCATAACATGAAGCTGAAAACATTTCTTCTTACTCGTGGTAACTTTGAAAAGGTTAAAACTGACAATAGCTACAGAGAGAAGCTACTTAGAATTATCAAGAAAAATGAATTGATATAACGGTTTCCAACAGATAATAACGCCCTGCAAATTAGCAAGGCGTTATCTTTTTCCCAGACTCAAGGGACTATGCTTATCTAGGGTCCATGATCCTATATTTTCGGTTACCGCCTAGACTACAATAACTTAAAGATATATTTTCCCGGCATCACCATCAACTGTGATTAATTGATTCCCTTTTAGTATCTTCATTACACCCGGAATGTTAACGACTGCTGGAATACCGTACTCTCTCGCCACAATGGAGCCGTGGGACAAAAAACCTCCTGTTTCCATAACGATGGCAGAAGCTTTCAAAAATAGTGGGGTCCAGCCTGGGTCCGTTGACGGGGCCACCAGCACGTCTCCGACCAGCAGTTTTTCCCCTTCATCAGGATGAAAAATTAATTTAGCTTCGCCAGAGGCCTTTCCCGCTGCCACCCCCAAACCTGTAAGTTCTTTTTCTGAGTTATATGTGATAGTTGCGGCAAATCGAGGGCTTTCACCAATAATCAAGTCTGGAGGTGACAGTAATTCCATTTCTTTTCTTTTAGCCTGCCGCTCGGTCACTATAATTGCTAGATTCCTGCCGTCCCAAACCCCTTGTAGAATTGAAATAACTTCATTCAAAGTACAGTGGAATATATCGGAAGGTTCTGAAAGAATCTTTCTATTTGCCAATCGCCGGCCAATCTCCTGAAATAGTATCCGTTGAGACTCAAATATATGGGCCAGTACAAACTTCGCCATCTCCCGAAGTCCGGCGGCCTGCAATGCCTTATTTACTAAGGTTTTTACCAATATTCGTCCGTGTAATGGAAGCCTTTGTCGCACTTCCTGCCAAGCTTCATCAGCTCTTGCCTGTTGCTTTTTCTTTACTTTGTAAAGATCGGCAGTGGTCATGGTGCTCTTGATGATATTTAAGAGGTAAGACGGGTCTTCCCGCCAACGTGGGTTAATGATATCCATTTCGTAAACTCCCCGGTGCCCATATTCTGCTAGGAAGTTCCGTAGTGATTGCTTAAAAATTGAATCTTCCGGCAGCTCACTTTCCCACAAAAGAGGGGCAAAGGTTTGGCTGGAGAAAAATCGCTGGGCGGCAACATCTTCACGGGCAATTTCAGCCAATTCTATCAGTCGGTAGCCGTGTTGAGCACTGGTTATATCCCCTTTTCCCGCCATGAGAGCATTAGACATGGCTTTACCTTTATCGGGAAAATATTTTCCCAGTATTTTCTCCGGCGGATACACTGGGGCAGAAGAACAGAACATAAAGACCGGAACAAATTCTATAAATAAATTTTCAATATCAGAATGTTTTTTTAGTAAATCTTTTTCTGTTAGGCGTGTAAGATCTTCTTTTAACAAGCTCTCTGCGAAATCATTAATTCTACCAAAGGACTTTGCCGCACTCTTCCTAATTTTTTGTCCAACAAACATTGCCTTTAATAAATACGTGAGCCTTTTATATTTCTTTATGCCAAAAAATGATTTCTTTTCATTAATGTCTATTTCCGGCTGGTGTCCTCCATATGCTTGATTAACTAGCGTCGGAGGAAAACCAAAGGAATCATATATTTGCCACTGCTGAATAGATAGGTTAAAATACGCCCGTCCCTGATATAATCTAACATGTTGTATGCCTGGTGGTATTGGATACCCTATTGCTTTTAAGGGTGCATCCAGTAACATGTTCAGGCTTTTTTTCGTTACACTCCAGCTAAGCGTCGACTGCACCATCGGAATTCCATCCCTGAAATTGGCATTTGACCATATATCGGGCTGATCTTTGATTCCTTCAAAGGTATATCTAGGCAGCACCGTTACCGGTCGAGCCTGTACTAAAATAAATTCCTTACCATCAAAAACCCATTCAATGTCCTGGTGCTGTTCCCCACCACCAAGAATCCCGTAGACCCTTTGGAGCAGCAGCCCCAGTATACCTATATTTTCATCCGTTAAAACTTGCTCTGCCGATGCTCCGGCGGAATCAACAAATTCCGTCCCACAGGTTTTTTTGACCATGGTTTTCCCCTGTTTACGACCAATTCTTTTCGCTATTCCTAGTGTCGGGTCTAAAACATATTCATCCGGCTCAACAGCTCCGCTTACGACACTTTCGCCCAAACCAAAGTTGGCATTGATGACCAAAACATCTTCTCGGCCAGTCCTCGGCTCACAGGTAAAGCCAACCCCTGCCGCCATCGCCTTGACCATCTCCATAATGACAACAGCGGGTATTACTTCATCGTCTCTAATATTCATTTTCCTCCGGTAGGCAACAGCCCGGGGTGTCCATAAAGAGGCATAACAATCTTTAATAGCGGACAAGATGTTCTCTATTCCCTGAACATTTAAGTATGATTCGTGTATTCCGGCAAAGGTCGCTCCGGAAGTATCCTCGGCAGTGGCTGAAGACCGGACGGCCAGTGGTTTCTCAAATACGCCTATGTTATTGAGTTTAAAGATTAGCTCTTCCTGAATATACGGCAAAATACGGCCAGCTTTGATTTTTCCCCTAAGCAGGAAAAGTTTTTCCTCAGTCCCTTTTTCTAAAACATTTGCTATCGTTACCTCTCGGGAAATAGCCGCTAATACCTCAGATAGGTTATTCTCTTGAATAAACCGGTGGTATGCTTCTGCCGAAACAACCCCTCCTTGGGGAATCGTAAACCCATACCGTTCAAGCCGCCCTAAGTTCCATCCCTTCCCCCCGGCTTCCCCCGCTCCGGCGTTAAAGGCCTCGCTCCAGCTGAAAAAGAACGATTCGCAACTCTTTTCCATGTGCACCCTCCCCAGGCAACAAATTTTATTCTTTCATTGGCGTTACTCCGCTGGCACTTTTTGCCCCATTTAGAAAAATGTCCACATTCATTTCTATAGCTTCATATATTGAAAAACATTCCGGCTTAGTGACCCAACCAATTGCTGTGAAGCTACTAATTGTTTCCAAGTTCCCGACAAGAAACTTGCTCGGCACATCCTGCCGGATTTCTCCTGTCTCCTTACCCAACTCGATAATCTGTTCCAGGACACCACTGAAGCCGCTTCTCAGACTTTGCTCCTTGATAGAATGAACTAATGTTTGCATTCGATAAATAAAGTATTTTTCATAAATGTCACTGTTCAGCTTAATATGCATCCATTCCATTGTTTTACGAAACACCATAATTAAACGTGACCGTGTGTCCGGCAATTGTCGTATTTGCCCGAGTACTTCAGGTCCTTGTTCCTGAATCATTCTCTGAACATGTTCGCATACAATGGCTTCTTTGACTGGGAAATGATTATAAATGGTCCCTTTGGCAATATCCGCTGCTTCTGCTATTTGCTCCACCGTAGTTTGTTCGAAGCCTTGCTTGTTAAATAAATCCATGGCACAGGCAATAATTCTTTGCCTGGTTTCCTCTTTTCTTCTTTCCGTTCTACTGATTGTTTTCATCGCACACCTCTATACTTAGTATATTATTGAACTCAGTACAATATTGTCTTTAGTACATTTTATATCTTATATTGATTCGGTGCAATATTGTTTTGGGGAATATCGGTAAAATTGTTTAGAAAAACTTAGCTCTGCCTAACCCTAAAGATGGGAGGAAACCCCGTTATACAAAAAATAAAAAGCGCAAGATAATATCCTACGCTTCATTCTCCAATACTGTCTCTTTAAAGTAAGGTCACAGTCCCATTATTTCCATTAACTTCAACAACCTGCCCATCCATTAAAGACTCGGTAACATTTGCCACACCTAGTACTGCCGGTATACCGTACTCCCTAGCAACAATGGCCCCATGACTTAACAAACCACCATAATTAGTAACCACTGCACTGGCTATGGCGAAAAGAGGTGTCCAGGCTGGGTCAGTATTATTGGCTATTAGAACGTCGCCCGCTTTGAACTGGGCAAAATCCGCTAAAGAACGGATTACCTTAACAGAGCCACTGGCAATTCCAGAACTTCCTCCTATTCCTTTTAAAATTGCACCGTCATGGTTATGTTTATTTGAATCATTTTTTATCTGGGGCCACCCTTTAAATAAAGCGGGCAAAGCATCTATATCTATTTTTTTGAGTGCTTTTCGAAATGCGATGAGTTGATCTGCAGTTTTACGATCCATTTCACTGTTAACGATCCTTCCGACTTCGTCGATCGATAGATCATAAATGTCTCGTTCATTTTTAAGCTTGCCCTCTTCTTGTAACCGGTGAGCTAACTCAATGGTTGCTTTCTTAATTAATGAAAAAGGCATTGTGATATAGTAATGGCGATTATCCCTCAACAGCATATATGTTTGGGTAGGCTGTAAGATTTTATTAAAAATATATCTCTTGATAAAGGACAGTTTAGAGCGAACATACTTTTCCGTAATCTCCCGTTCATTTCTTTTTTCTGTTCCTCTTGTTAGCGGATCAGTATTATCCTTAATGCTTAGAAAGCCTCTTAGCAGGAAAAAAACGATCTCGGGGTTTTCCCACCAAAAATCCTTCGCAATATCCATATTCGTATTTAAATGACCATGTTTTTTCAGTAAGGTATTTAGTTCAGAGATGAAATGTCGTCCATCCGCAAAGTGATCTGCTTGATTGAGAAAAGATTTAGGAGAATTGGTGATAAACAAGGTGTGCAAATGAGGTAAACTTCTGAGAGCTTTAGCCAACCGCCAGACATCATCATTAGTTTCCACGGTAAGATTGTTCGGCAGTCCTGACACTAATTTTTCACTAAGGGAAAGGTCATCCTTCAACCATTTAACCATCATTTTAGATAGTATCGTATAATAATTATCTGCCACCAGACCACTAACCAATTGATACTGAAAATAAGATCTGCCTAGCTCCTGGCAAGTTAAAATGTATTGATATAATTCAACATTACTAAATTGCTTAAGTTTGCTTGCTTCGAGTCTTCTGATTTCTTGCAGATATCCAGGCAACGATTTGTTAAAAGCTTGGTCTAACATAGCATTCAATTTTTTTACTTTAAAAAACATATTTAACACTCGTATGATGTCTTGGATTTTATTGTGCCTTGGTTTAAATTTCTTTTCTTCATCCGTTGTTAAGATGGCATCCATAGCTAAGGATGGGTAAAATTCCTTCATAATGGTAAAATTCTGATATAAATAACCCTGTATCCAAGCATAAAACTTATAATCGGCAGGTAATTTTCTACCTAAAAATGTCTCACATAAGTACCGTAATCCTTCACTTTGACAAGGTTCCAGAATTGACCATCCCAAGACTGACATAGGCTGATGATACCGCTCCCGAACCCATTGCATGTTAGTCCATTCCAGAGCAGGATCAAAATTAAAGTAATGTAAATCATCTGCTTTCTCCAAAGGGAGCTGCCTATTTAATGTGGTAATTGGCCGTGATTGGAGAATATAGAACCGCTTGTCTGACAACGCCCATTCAACATCTTGTGGATAGCCAAAGTGTTCTTCGATATCACATACATTTTTCGTCAACTCCAAAACCTGTTCATTACTAAGTGAAGGGGCATTTGAAGAAATCATTATATTTTCTTTTTCTGCAATTTCTTGATGCAAGATTTTCCTATTTGTTCTATCCACGATAAATCGGTCTGGATTGATCTGTCCGGAAACGATTTCCTCTCCCAAGCCCCTAGCAGATTCAATCACTAATTGTTGGCGATCTAAGGTTAGGGGATTAACACTAAAGGCAACTCCCGCTGCCTCAGCCAACACCATTTGTTGAACTACTACAGCCAGAAAAACCTGAGTATGGTCAAATCCGTTATTTATACGGTAATGGATTGCCCGTTCTGTCCAGAGTGAAGCCCAGCATTTTTTGACACTTGCCAAAAGATTTTCTTCATTAACATTAAGATAAGAGGCTTGTTGACCTGCAAAGGAGGCTTCCGGCAAATCTTCTGCTGTAGCTGAGGAACGTACAGCTACCAGGCTACCAGATCCAAATGAATTAAATGCGTTAAGAATAGCCGTATTAAGTTCTTCAGGTATTTTCTCTGAGTGAATTTTTCCTACTATCTCCCTAGACTTTAGGGCTACCGCCTCCCGGATTGCCGGGATTTCACCAATATCAAGCTTCTCCATAAACTTACGATATGCTTCTACAGTGATGCAAAAACCCTTGGGGACAGGAAAACCGGCCCGAGCCATATCCCCAAGATTTGCGCCCTTTCCCCCAACGCTAGCTACATCTTTGGCATTCACTTCACTAAAGCTTTTAATAAATTCACTCACAGCCGCCCCCTCCTCCTATTTAAACTTCAAGATTTAGCCCCAGCCCCTGTACACTATAATTAAATAAAAAGTTCGTTAGCTCTTCTTCCTGATAGTCCCGCTTATAAACAAATATGTGGCCTACAGCATAGGAAACGGAATAAATAAAAGTTGATGCAGCTAATTCTGTATTCTGTGCCTTTAACTGTCCGCTTTTGACAGCTTCATCAAAATATTCTTTAAAGTAGGTTATCATCTCTTTTAAATGATCGTTTCTGTTCTCCCTTAATTGATGGCGGTTGGTGAGAAAAAAGTTAATTTCATAAACATTTGATGATGCTAGTGCATGGACTTGCCCTCTAATATATTCAAAAATTATGTTTCTTAGATGAGTTTCTTCTTCTAACATCTTGGCAAGTGACATTAAATATTTACTCTGAATGCTGTTGTAGACAGCGTCAAAAATGCTTTTCTTATTGGGAAAATAAAAGTATATGGAACCTACCGAAACGCCTGCTTCACTGCAAATATTTTGTATAGATGTATTTTGAAATCCCTTTTCAGAAAACAATCTCAGTGCAACGTCAAGAATATGTTTGTATTTGGCATCCTTTATTTCTTGAATATGTTTAGGTGTTCTATAGGGCATGATAGTACCTCCATAAAAAATGAAGCATAGAATATATATTCTATGCTTCATTTTAATTCCTGCTATGCTCCTTGTCAATAAATTGCGACCAGGAAAAAAATCAAAACATATTTTTCTGCCATAAACACATGGCACTTTTATGTTAAAAGAAAATCAATGATTTCTCCGTTAATTAGCTCCGGTTGTTCGTGGTTAATGACATGTCCAGTATCTTTGACAATCTTATAATTTAAATTATAATCCTTAAGTATTTTTAAAACTGCTGGTTGGTATACCGCCCTATCGAATTCACCAATGAGGAATAATGCTTTATTCCGAAATATGGACATATCCTTATCATCAAATGCTGCGGATGTCTTATTTTTTTCCACTTTGCTATATTTCATTATACAGATCCAATGCTTTAACATCTCGTTATTTAGTAAGGCTTCATTAAAGTTGGGACCCGTTAGTTTTTTCAGTAGCTTCATTGCATTTTCATCAGTGGGATTTAAAATTTCTGGAAAGAAAACCCTTAAACTCCTTACCATTATAAAAAAGGATTTTATGCCCTTTATAGGTGGATAGCCCGCCATGCAAACAGCCTTATTGACCCGCTCTGGTCTTTTAGCTGTATACGCTAGCACAATATAACCACCATATGATACCCCGGCTATATTAGTAACATTAATATTTAAGGCATCTACTATAGTATCTACCCAAGAAACCAGGTCAAATTTTTCAGGATACCTCTCGTTAGGTTCACTCTTGCCTGCTCCCCCTAAGGCATCAACAGCCACTATATAAAAATGCTTTACTAATTCTTTTGCGTTTAAAAACCACATCATTGCCGAATTATCACCGGAACCGTGAAAAAGTAACAACGGGGGGTTTGCCTTATTCCCCGCCAGAATAATATGAGTTTTCCCAGATAGAGTATCAACATCTAGTTCCTCGATAGCAACTCCCCATAAATTTAACAATCGATCATAAGACTCATAAATTAATTGTTTCCCCTCCGGGCTTTTAAATCTTTTTGCCATCTTAAATTCACCCCCATGTTAATCTAGGAACATTAGAAGAGTGGAATCCTCATTTATCGTTCTTCCTCATAATATAACTGGTCTGCGTATCGCCGGTTGGTTCCTTTAAGATAAGCCAACATGATTTTTGGATTTGTTAAGTACCAGTCCCCATATTTATCAAATTTCCTACAGGACGTTACCATCTTTACTTTGGTGATAGTCCCATACTTTTTCCCACATTCTTTGCCCCATTTCTTTAAGCGCATTGCGAAATCAGCATCTTCATAAAATGGACCCCAAGTCAAGGACAAATTGAAAAAAGCCTATGCAACTAATT
>CAMKDG010000097.1 GCA_946411205.1 uncultured Desulfotomaculum sp. | reverse complement strand
TTTCCCCAAACAGCCGACATTAGAAAGCTAAGACGGGATTTTAAAAATAAGGTGATTTCTGCTTCACAGTATGAGGAAGGTATTCATAGCTATATTGATTCATGCATCAAGTTTCAGGAAGATATCGGGCTGGATGTACTGGTGCATGGTGAGCCGGAAAGAAACGACATGGTTGAATATTTTGGTGAGCAGCTTGCCGGCTTTGTATTCACGAAAAACGGTTGGGTTCAGAGTTACGGCAGCAGATGTGTCAAGCCTCCGGTTATCTACGGCGATGTCAGTAGGCCGAACCCGATGACGGTTGATACGATATCCTATGCCCAGAGCAGGACAAGCAAAGTGGTCAAGGGGATGCTGACCGGACCGGTCACAATTCTTAACTGGTCCTTTGTTCGCAATGATCTAAGCCGTGCCGATGTGTGTGAACAAATAGCGCTGGCCATTAGGGATGAGATTGCCGATCTGCAAAACACTGGCATCAAGATTATCCAGGTGGATGAGGCCGCCTTTAAGGAAGGCTATCCGTTACGCAAACAAAAGATTGCTGCTTACGAGGAGTGGGCTGTTAGAGGCTTTAAGTTAGCAGTCAGTTCAGCGTCAATAACAACCCAAATCCATACGCATATGTGCTATAGTGATTTCAATGATATTATTCATACCATTGAAAAAATGGATGCCGATGTTATCACGATAGAAACTTCCAGAAGCGGCAATAAGCTACTGCAGGTTTTCGCCAGCAACGGCTATGCAAATGAAATAGGGCCTGGAGTGTATGATATTCACTCGCCAAGAGTTCCGTCTGTCGAGGAATTGGAGGAAAAGATCCAGCAATTAATGATGGTTTTGCCGCCGGAAAAATTATGGATTAACCCCGACTGTGGTTTAAAAACTCGCAAATGGGATGAGGTAAAACCAAGTTTGACCAATATGGTTAAAGCTACGCAGAATATACGACGAGCAATACAGTAAAAATAATATTTAGAGGCAGGGCTTTATTGCCTTGCCTCTGCGGCTTACTCTACTTTGTTGCTAAATAGTTTGAGGGTGAAGAGATGATAAGAGCGTATTTGAAGGACAATATTTTGATAACAGATGGGGCCATGGGTACTTATTATGCTGAAATTACCGGCAAGTACGATGTTCTTCCCGAAATAGCCAACCTGAATGAGGCCGAGACCGTTGAAGGAATTCATAATGAGTATATTGAGGCCGGGGCGAAACTGATAAAAACAAATACTTTTTCAGCCAATAGCATTGGGATGGATGTTTCAAGAGCGGAGATTGAAAAGGTTATTAGCGCCGGCATAGATATAGCCAATCGGGCGGCCTTGAACAAAAACGTCTTTGTAGCGGCAGGTATTGGCCCGATACCGGATATGGTCGGTAAAACTGACATGGACCCGGCTGTTATTCGAGATGAAGATAAGTTTGTGGTGGATGTATTTTTGAAGAAAAACATCAAAATATTCATCTTTGAAACCTTTAGCGACACCAGATATCTTAAGGAAATAGCCCAATACATCAAGGAAAAGGACAAGTCTCTATTTGTTTTGACTCAATTTGCGACAACCCCGGAAGGATTTACCAGAAAAGCCTTAAGTATTGATAGCATAATAACCATGGTGAGAAGCTGTGATAGTATTGATGCGTATGGTTTTAATTGCGGCGTGGGGCCAACCCATATCTTCAATAACTTGAAAGGCAAGATCGTTGCGAAGGATATTGTAGCGGTGGCTCCCAATGCAGGATATCCTGAAATCGTCCGAGGCAGAACGGTATATATTAATAATCCGGAGTATTTTGCCGAGAGAATGAGAGAAATTAGTGGGCTGGGGGCAAAAATCTTAGGCGGCTGTTGTGGAACAACCCCGGCCCATATTAAAAAAATGGCGGAACTGACTCATGCAGGGCAGGCCAATTCTTTTTCCTGGCCAGCCGTTTTACCTAAGCCAAGTGGACTTACTGGCGGAAAAAACCGAAATGATTTTGCCGAGAAATTAACAAGAGATCAATTTGTCATCGCAGTGGAACTTGATCCACCGTTTAACGCTGATCCGCAGACAATTATTAATAATGCCCGGATTTGCAAGGAAAGTGGAGTTGATATAGTTACCATAGCAGATTCTCCCATGGGGCGGGCAAGGGTTGACTCCATGATGCTTGCCGCGAAAATCAAAAGGGAAGCGGGCATTGATGTAATACCCCATATTTGCTGTCGGGACAAAAATATTAATGCACTGAAATCGGCGTTGTTGGCCGGATATATTGAGGATATTAGAAATGTGTTGGCAGTTACCGGCGACCCGATTGCCGAATCGGACAAAGGCGAAATTAAGGGCGTGTTTAACCTTAATTCACTTAAATTAATTGAACTGGTGTCCTCTATGAACAAAGATGTTTTTTCTGAAGAGCCGGTTACTATAGGCGGGGCATTGAACCTAAATGCTATAAGGCCTGAAGGTGAACTACAAAGAATGTTAAAAAAGGCTGAGAGGGGCGCTACTTTTTTTCTTACCCAGCCGATATTCGATACTAAGGTCATCGATTTTTTAGCACAGATAAATCCAACTAATAATGTTAAAATATTGGGCGGCATTATGCCGTTGGTAAGCTATCGAAACGCTCAGTTTTTAAATAACGAGGTCGCGGGAATTAGAATACCCGAAAGCATTATAAACAAATTCGATTCGGACATGGAAAAAGAAGAAGCAGAAAGGTTAGGCATAGAAATAGCTGTGGAAATTGCTGAAAAGATGAAGCGTGTTGTAAATGGATTTTATTTTATTACGCCGTTTAATCGTGTTAGAATGATTACCAAAATAATCAATCGACTGGGGATGTGAGTTCAATCCCTTGCTGAGAAAGAAGCAAAGCATGCAATATAGTTTCTCGAACAAAGTAGCCAATTTTGCCAATCTGTATCGTCTGTCTATCAATTGAAAGTATTTTAATAGTGTGTGCTAGGTTCCCCTAGACAGATGAACTAGGAACTCTTTCTTCAGGGGATACTCCTTTACGGGGAAAGATCTTACATGCTTTGGCCAATTCAGACACTAATTTTGATCGTGAGTTCTGCATAAAGGGTCAACTCCTTTGTTGTAAGTTATTACCATTTACACGAATTTGCTTACGTTCTCCGGTATCGCCTAATAAATAGGGGAACTACTAATTTTCTAGTAGTTCCCCTAGGATGAAATTAGCACATGGAGTCAAGACCGGGACATAATATAACTTCCTATATTTGAAAAATCATCGAAAACGATCTTCCTCACAAATGCCAAATGGTAAGACATTCATCACATAACATTATTTCATCTCTTTATTCTAAACTCTAAATGAATTATATAATGTATCACAATAGCCGCATTTATGACATTGATTTTTACATTTACTTCTAATCTCATCATATTCCGCAGGAATTGCATTGTTAGGAATTCTATCTACTCTAATTTTAGCATTTAGATCTAAAATGCTATTAATAAATTCGGATTCTTTTCTTTCTCCATAGGATTTAATCATCCTAAGGATTTTATCATGTGAATGTTGCCTACCAGATATTTTATAAATATCAATATAATCGTCATATATAGTTAAAGATTCAGGCCTAATAAATTGGATTTCTTTGAGTAGATTACGCTTTTTAGTATAACCTTTACAAAAAAACTTTGGTAAGTCTGATTGACATAAAGCTAAATGATGTTGAAATGAAAAAGGACAACTATAAAAACAACCATGATTAACGATTACTTTAAATGTAGTATATTTAAATTCCTCTCTTAATTTTTTTAGACTCTCGATGTCATAAAGAAAATTATAATACAGACAGATACTATTAACAGAAGGATATGCTTCTAAAAAATGTCTTATTTTCTCAATGGAATTAAGTTCAGAAATAACAGACATTTCTATTTCTATGTTAAGACTTTCAAATGTTTTTAGAGAGTAATCTAAAAAGTAAAAATCGCTAATGATAACTTTCTTTATCTTATCTTTAATCTCTGCAATTTTATTTATAATTTGATCATATTTATCTCTTGGTATCGCTGGATTATTAACAACTATTACTACATCAATGGGTTTTAGGCTATATTTTGATACTTCATTATCAAATATTTTGGAATAATGTGGTATATATTTAGAATTAGGTGTTCTTGCAGATCCAATAATTTCAAATGGAAGTGGCATATAAATTTCTTTTACATATTGTAAATATTCATCAGTTAGATTCTCATATAACAATTCACCTTGCATAGGATAGGGTATTGAAAGCTTTTTCAAGAATCTCGTCTCCTTATCTTTTATGGATTACAAGTTACTATATTTTAAAGTTATTTTACAATAAAAAAAGAATTATTCGATATATTTTTTAGTGTAAATAAATGCCAGTAAACCCATTGGGTTTGCTGGCATTTATAATATTGTAGGTTTGCTGTCATCAGTAGGTAAAATTATCGTCACTGGCCACTAGCTGTAGTTTTGAGGACAAACATTCCTGATTAAAGTTACTTACGCTGAAGCAGGGTACCTTGGACCATAAAGGTTTACAAAAAAAGTAAAGTAAGAGCAATAGTTGTTCATTTTTTAAAAAATACGTGTGTTAAAGTTATAAAATGAAATTTTGATCTTGCGGTAGAGGAAATAAGCGGTATTTTAATAGCAATAAAGGAGACTTCTACTATGAAAAGACGTGTAGTTATCACCGGTATGGGAGCAGTAACTGCCCTGGGAGTGGGGGCGGATAACCTTTGGCACTCGATAAGAAATGGGAAATCCGGCATCACCAGAATTGAAAAAATTAACATATCAGATCTCCCGACACAGGTTGGTGCAGAAATTAAGGATTTTAACCCAAGTGGTTTTATTGAAAAGAAAGAACTTAAAAGAATGGATACGTTTACGCAATATGCTTCGGTGGCAACCGGATTGGCTATTGAAGATGCACGGCTGGATTTTGATTTAATGAATCCTCAGAGGACGGGTGTGATCATTGGTTCTGGTATTGGAGGTATTGAAACCTTAGAGAAACAACACAGCGTACTATTAGAAAAAGGGGTACATAAGATTAGTCCTTTCTTTATACCCATGATGTTACCGAATATGGCAACTGGCTTTATTTCTATTAAGCATGGAATTAAGGGATTTACGGAGTGTATTGTTACCGCTTGTGCATCTTCCACGAACGCAATTGGGGATGCTTATAAACTAATCCAGCGAAATGTAGCTGATGTTATGTTAGCGGGTGGGACGGAAGCGCCTATTACAAGGTTGGCAATGGCAGGTTTCTGCGCAATGAAGGCTATGACAACCAATGTAGATGCTCACGAAGCTAGTAGGCCATTCGATTTGCAGCGAGATGGGTTTGTAATGGGAGAAGGATCGGGTGTTCTGGTTCTTGAGGAACTTAACCATGCGCAAAGACGAGGTGCCACGATAATTGCTGAGGTGATAGGGTATGGCTGTACGAATGATGCTTATCATATCACGGCAAATTCTGAAGAAGGAGCTGCTAATTGTATGAGATTAGCCATTGAGGATGCAGAAATAACTCCTTCTGCGATTGGGTATATAAATGCGCATGGGACATCCACTCCAATAGGTGACCGAAGTGAAACGGCAGCAATCAAAGCTGTTTTTGAAAACTATGCGTATCAGATCCCTGTAAGCTCTACAAAATCAATGACAGGTCACTTGCTTGGAGCGGCAGGAGCCATTGAAGCGATTATTACAACATCTGCTATTAGAGATGGTTATTTACCACCAACTATTAATTATAAAAACCCAGACCCGGAATGTGACCTAGATTATATTCCTAATAAGGGTAGAAAAGCAAATATTACGTATGCTATGACTAATTCTTTTGGTTTTGGTGGTCAGAATGCTACACTCGTTTTAAAGGCGTTCTAATTTAGCTTCTCAATGTTCATGTAGTTTGGCAATAGCTGTATGGCTAAGTAAGGAAAACATCATAAAACAAAAGAACCTTTGTAAAGTGAGGCATTATGATAGATATAAAGGACACCATTAAAACGGGGATCAACTATATCGAGGCTAATCTTTCCAATAAGATTAGCCTCGATGAAATTGCTGCACACTGCAAAATTTCCAAGTACCACCTGCATCGGATGTTTAAATCATTGACCGGTGAATCGCTAATGGATTACGTCCAGTCCCGCAAGCTTTCGGCAAGTATTAACGATTTAATCCATACGAATATGAGAATTATTGATATTGCCTTTAATTACGGGTTTGACTATGAGCAGTCTTATATTAGGGCGTTTCGTAAGAGATTTGGCTACACTCCCCAAAAAGTAAAATCAGAACCAATGACACTAAGGTTAACAGAAAAAATAAACCTTAATGATATTTATACAGTAAATAATTCCGCTATCTATAAGCCCTTTTTTGTTTTTAGGCAAAAATTATGTTTAGTAGGTACCAGGCATAAAATAATGAGCAAATCAGGCGACAGAACGGCCAACCTGCTAGGAAAAGAGTTTTTTTATGGGCACAAACATAACGTTGCCAATCAGGTTAATCCCCAGGTCTACTATGGATATACAGATTGGAGTGCTAACAATGAAGGTTATATTTACTATATGCCATCTGTTCAGGTTAAAGATTTGACAAATGTTCCAAAAGGTATGGTTGGGGTGGAAATCCCAGCCCATAAATATGTTGTCTTTCGCTTTGTCGGATTCTTTCGTCCAGACGATATAAATGGAAGACAGATAGGACGATTGCTGGTTTACATGTATTCTAAATGGATTTTAAATTCAGGTTTTAAGTTAGCAGATACGTTTAGATTTGAATTGATAGATACCTCGTTATCAAGAGATGATTATTGTGAACTAGATATTTATCAGCCGATAAGTTCCTATACAGAGAGACTTCCTAGTGGAGCATTCGTTGTAAAGAGGTAATTCGAATGTACAATGAATAGAGTGACAGTAGGCCGTCTCCAAGTCTGGAGACGGCCTTGCTAAACCTATCAACAAAATTTAATTAGCTTTGGCATTTAGAAAATATTATTTTTCTAAATGATATGGAACCACAGTGACTGCAACATTTTTTCTCATAATTAGGACTGTCCGCAAAATAAAACCGGTTTGGTTATGCAATAATCGATGCCACCATTTCTTTGTTTCAAATTCAGGAATGAGAATAGTAATTATATCATCAGGTTCACCGGCTGCCTGAACCTCATCAATGTATTGAAGTATGGGCCTAAGAATCGTTCTAAAAGGTGATTTTATGGCTACCAAATCCACACCTGGATTCCACAGTTCCCATTTTGTTTTCACCCTTTTGTAGGATTCATTGTCTGTTGCAACGTAAAATGCCACCACATGTGGTGATACCTTTTTGGCATACGTGAGGGTATTTGCCACGACCCGATTTACCCCAGCCACAGGCACAATAACATTATGTTTGCCACTAGCCTCAGACAAGGTATGCTCTTCCAGCAAATCTTGATGTAGTACAAGTTGTTCACTCATATCCTGATAGTGGTTATATATCTTTTTGAAGATATACACTTGTAGGGGTATTACTATTATGATTATCCATGATCCGGATGTAAATTTGGTAACCAAAATAACGGCTACAACGATACCTGTTATGATTGCGCCAATCCCATTTAATAACACTCTACGCTTCCAGCCAGGGCTACCTTCACGTCTCCAGTGAATCACCATACCCGATTGGGCAATGGTGAAAGAAAGAAAAACGCCCACTGCATATAATGAAATTAAATGTTCTGTGTTGCCGTGAAAAGCGATAATCAATATAGCTGAAATCACGCTTAAAAATACGATACCATTAGAAAAGGCCAAGCGGTCTCCCCGAGCGGATAGATACCTTGGCATATAGCCGTCCCGGGCCAGTAAGGACAAAAGTGGAGGAAGCCCATTATAGGCAGTATTTGCAGCTAGATAAAGAATTAACATCGTTGTAATTTGAATGTAGTAGTAAAGAAGGTTGCGTCCAAAGATACTCTCGGCAAGCTGCGATAACATGGTAACATTTGCAATACTATGGAAGTGAAAGTGCATGTTTAAGAAAGTTATCCCAGCGAACATTAGACCAAGGATTGCAGACATCCAGTAGGTCGTAACTTGGGCATTTCTTACCTCTGGTTCTTTGAACATGGGTACACCATTTGATATTGCTTCAACCCCAGTCATCGAACTGCAACCATTGGAAAATGCTTTTAAAGCTAAAAATAATGCCACCCAACTAAAATGGGTTTCCAGGGAGGAATGGGGTATTAATGGTGCTGGGCTGGTCAGGGTGTGGTAAATACCCGTTACAATTAAAGCTACAATACCCAGAATAAAGCTATAGGTCGGGAAAACAAAAGCAGTTGCCGATTCCCGGATACCCCTTAGATTGATTAACATTAGAATACCAAACAGGACAAACAAGTTAATGCCCAGACGATAGGGTATTAACCAAGGGAGAGCTGAAATAATGGCATCCGTACCCGCCGAAATACTAACGGCTACCGTTAGGCTGTAATCAATCAAAAGTGCAGCAGCAGCCACCAGGGCGGGGTATTCACCTAAATTCTTTTTACCTACGGAATAGGAGCCTCCACCGCCGGGGTTTGCCTTCGCAACCTGACCATAGGAAATTGTAACGATACCTAAAAGGATTAGAATTGCTAGCGAGACTGGTGCCACATAGCCGTAGGCCAAAATGCCTGGTACAGATAAAAACAATATTACCATCTCAGGCCCGTAAGCTACAGAGGATAAAGCATCTGATGAAAATATAGCAAGAGCTTTCCATTTAGGCAGTCTTTCCCGTACAAGATCCTCGTTGTGTAAAGGTCTACCGATTAGTAATCTTCTAAGTTTGATAGGCAAGATATCTGTGCCTCCATTATTAAAAATCCCTGCCACTTACTATTCTTGTAATGTTAAACAAGAAACTCTTTTATATTGCTCATTATATGGCCTAGTAACAATAAATTTGGGTAAAGAAAACGCTAAGGGGCGTAAAGAAAGTATAAAGATTTAATGTTAAAACCCATTCCTTTTAAGCTGCCAAGAAAAGATAGTAGAATAATTGTCAGGAGCCCATCCTTTTCATAGGATGGGCTCCTGATTTGATTTTATTTACCCCACATCATTAGGTTTGCCGTTTCTGCCCGAAGTCATTCTTTCCAGTAAGATAACAATAGCCCCTACCGCAAGGATTGCGATGGTGGCCAGGATGGCGTCCCATCCGGCATGGACCCAAAGTACGGGTATCCAGACAATTGAGAGCCAGCGGTGAATGGCCCGCATCCATTTATGTCTTACTTTTCTGAGCCTATATCCGTAACCGACAAGAGTTAACAAAATGACAAAGCTAGCAATCCCTGAGTAAATATGCTGGTCCTGAATCTCCACGAACAAACAGTAAACACCGTGGGAAAAACTGAGAAGCAAGACTGACCAGCCTAAAAAATTGTGCAGGGAATGAAGTAGCTTCCCCAATCGGCGTACAATTCTTGAAGAAGACCTCAATTTCTGCTTAAACCACAACCAAGAAAGGCAGGCTGCTCCCAGAAATACCGAGATTGTACCCAAGTCGTTAAAAAAAATAGCTGTCCTTACGTTAGGATCGACGGCCCCTTTGGCTAACTGTTCCGCTGCCAGACGCCGGAGCGTGCTATCGCCGTTCCCGTACCGAGAGATGTAGTAATAATAATACCCCACGAACAGTACCGTGACGGTAATTGCGATAATAGCGGGGAGGAACCAGATTCGTTTGCTTTTGTTCATTTTTCACCTAAATCGTCGGGACAAATACAACCCGTTGCCCGAGGACAGGGGAGCATACCAAACTTCCTCTACTTTGGAAAGTGGGAAAGGTATCGAATTTAGTTTAAGACTACCAACTGCAATAGGGATGTCGAAAACTTCATCTTCTGGAGCGGAATCGAAGGAATGCACAACGGCAGCATACATAATAGGGACCTCCATTCGCAAGGTTACTTTAAATTTTAGTTTGTTATACAAACATTATAGTTTGTGTAACAAACTAAATCAATAACTTTTATGGTATAATACGAAGGGAAAGTACCGTTAAGCAAGGTGCTTGCCATTTCATATTGAAATAAAATAATGTCCCGGAGTGAAGATAATGAACAACGATCGAACAAGTAATAAAAATGATCCCTCAATCGTGGATGGTTTGGTACAACTTTCGTTTCTCATCCAATCCATTCTCGGTCGAGTGGGAGCCATTCACAATCTCTCGGTCATCCAGATTCGGTTACTCGGCATTCTGCGCGACCGCGAACCAAGCATGTTACAACTAGCCCAGCATCTTAACCTCGACAAGTCTAGTGTTTCCGGCCTCGTTGACCGTGCTGAACGTCGCGGGCTTGTCGAACGTACGACCTGTCCCAGTGATCGCCGTGGATTCAACGTCAGGATTACTTCTGCCGGACAGCAACTTGTCCACGAGGCCGCTGAAGAGATCGAGCGTCAAGTGAACGCAATCACCGAAGTTCTAGCCCCGGCTGAACGCTCAGTTCTGACTAGTCTTGCAACTAAAATTCTCAGCCCACGGGAATGAAAGCAGAAAAAGAGAAAATAAATCGCAAAAAGCATCTGGGATTCCTCACTCCAGATGCTTTTTGGTTTGCGATATGAATAGAATTTTTTCTATTTCCCTTGTGGGTAAAGAAGGCTATCTTTAAATATTCCATCACCCCATATTTCTCTTTCAGATAGTGATGTTTCAATCAATTCGATTAGCTGCCCATTCATTATGACCATGGCACAACGATAATCAGCAAAGGGTTGATAAAGAGGCATAACAATTTCCGCACCTTTGAGTGCAGATTCAATATCATTCGTCTTAAAGGCTACATGAGTTTCTTTTTGAATTCTATCGTCTAGAGAAGAATTTGGTCCAAAGGCGTGTAACTCAATAGGAATAGATAGATCGTTTTCCATATCTAACGAATACATATCAAATAGTGGACTATATTTGGTATTCTTGTTAGCTTTGATAGTTTCTAGCGAAACTGGCTTTCCAATATGATGAAAAGTCAGCGATAGGTTATCTTTCATAGCAGTATCCTCTTTTTTACTTCAAAATACATTACACTAAGTTAAGCAACAGACCTAAAAAATAATGCTAAGAAACTAATAAAATAACGGGATTAAAAGCGGTGCCAGGAACGAAGTAACTACGGCTGTCAAGGCCATGGCAATACCTGCCATCGCCCCCTGCAGTTCGCCTTCCTGGATGGCGATGGCTGTTCCTTGGCCGTGGGCGGTGGTTCCTATGGCCAAACCCCTGCAGATGGGATTTTGTATCTTGAAACGATCCAATAACCAAAAGGCAATCATCGAACCACCCGTGCCGGTGGCCACCACAAAGGCAGCCGTAAGGGCCGGATCGCCCCCGATAATACGGGTAATTTCCACAGCAATGGGAACAGTCACAGATTTGGGTAGCAGGGACAGGGTAAGCACTTGATTAAGACCCAATACTTTGGCTAGAACTGCCACAGATACCAGAGTAGACAGAACCCCCAACAAAATACCTGAAAGGATGGGCAAGAGATATCTTTTTAAGACCTGGGCGTTTTTGTGCAGGGGCACCGCCAAGGCTACTGTGGCTGGTCCTAATAAGAAGGTCATAATGTTTTTACCCGGTGTATAGTCCTCAAAGGTTAATCCGCTGGCCAACAGGACTAGAATAATGATGGTAGTGCTTAAAAATACCACATTAGTTAGGGGAGAGGTTGGGTTCCTCCGGTTTAAGCGGCGGCTAAACCAATAACTGAAAACTGTGATAGCGATAACGAAAAGGGTAATCCATAGGTTCATGCCCGCTCACCCTCCTCTTTACCGTATTTTTTGATTAAGAACAGGACTGTGTAGGCCGTGGTGAGAATGGTTACCACGGCGCCGATCATAACAACGGTTAGAAGTTGTATACCCTGGGCTAGAAAAAGGTCTCCCCAAACCATTAAACCCACAGCAATGGGGATAAAGAAAAAAGCCATATGTTTTAACAGGAGACCGGCTCCTTCTTCCACCCACTTTAAAGGAATAACATTAAAAGTGAGCAAGACAAAAAGGAGTAGCATACCAAAAACATTACCCGGCACAGGAATATGCAGCAGGGATACCACCAGGTCGCCTACCATGAAGAGTAACCAAAGTAAAGCAATTTGTAATACGATTTTCAACCAGCGCACGGAACATCTCCCTTTTTATATCAATTATTTTTAGAAACCGTACCCATTATACCAATTTTCTCGGGCAACGCACATGGATTTAAGCAAAAAGGGAAGGGCCAGCGAAGTTCCTTGTGCTTAGCGGGTTGAGTTTTGAAAAGCAATATGATATATTATTTTACAGTTAAAGCGATTGGAGTTGAAAAGATGATTAATCTTTCTTGCTAATTTTTGAAGCATAATGAAAACGCGGCAGCGGAGAATACCGCTTGTTTTATTGTGCTTATGCAAGAAAGTGATTAATTCTTTTCGCTCAAAACAAGGTTAATCTTTGTCATACCCTACTATGGGTTTGACTTTGTTTTTCTGTATGTATGAGCTGCAAGAATTAACTTTCTTGCAGCTCATATTTTTTTGTGTAAGGACTTGGCGCAAGCAAAGTTTTACAAACAGGAGGACAAAATTATGTCTTTAATAAGTATTACAAACCTAACCTTTGGCTATGACGGCAGTTACGATAATGTCTTTGAGAACGTGAGTTTCCAAATAGATACCGACTGGAAATTAGGATTTACCGGAAGAAATGGTAGAGGCAAGACAACTTTCCTCAATTTATTGCTTGGAAAATATGAATACAGCGGTACGATTGCGGCAAAAGTTAAATTTGAATATTTTCCTTTTCAGGTAGAAAACAAGGACCAGAATACCCTTGATGTAATCAGTGCCATTGTACCGGATTATCTGCACTGGGAATTAATGCGTGAACTTTCATTTTTGCAAGTTTCTGAGGATGTTTTATATCGCCCCTTTGATTCATTATCCTATGGAGAGCAAACGAAGGTGTTGCTGGTTGCCTTGTTTCTTAAGGAAAATAGCTTTCTCTTAATTGATGAACCAACCAATCACCTTGATATGAAGGCAAGAAAACTTGTCAGTGATTATCTCAAGACCAAGAGTGGTTTTATTTTGGTATCTCACGACAGATCCTTTCTTGATAACTGCGTGGATCATCTTCTTTCAATCAATAAAACAAATATAGAAATCCAAAAGGGTAATTTTTCCAGCTGGTGGGAAAATAGAAAAAGGCAAGATAACTTCGAACTTGCAGAAAACGAAAAACTAAAAAAAGACATTAGCCGCTTGGCGGATTCTGCCAAAAGGACAAATGGATGGTCCAATGAAGTTGAAAAAACTAAATATGGAACTAGAAATTCCGGTTCCAAGCTGGAT
>CAMKDG010000096.1 GCA_946411205.1 uncultured Desulfotomaculum sp. | reverse complement strand
CACCACTGGCAGGGTGACGAATTACCACGACATCCACACCCATCGCATTAAGGGTCAGACCGGTATCTCTGAGACTTTCTCCTTTGGCTACCGAACTGCTGGCAGCAGCTACCCCAATGGTATCCGCACTAAGAAATTTGGCCGCCAAATCAAAGGATGATCTGGTTCTGGTGCTGTTTTCGTAAAACAAGGTAACCATGCTGCGTCCCCGTAGGGTCGGGGTCTTCTTAATTTTCCTGCCGATAATCTCTTTCATGGGAATGGCTGTATCCAGGATCAAGTTGATCTCTTCAGCTGACAGATACTTCAGTCCTAAAAGGTCTTTTCTTTGCCAAAACATGCTCCAACCTCCTGTTCCAAATTAGAATGTCCATTCTTTGATCAATTAAAAGGAAAGGCCTCAACCAGATTAAATCTGATTGAGGCCGGCAATTTGGCTACATTTGCCCAACTACACGCGGGCATCAATTTTGCCTTATATCCCACTCCGGGGATAACCTTGCCGGCCTCTCTGGACCGTTATTAAAGGTGTTTCAGCAAACCTATTCAGTTCCTTCTAAAATAATCACGCGTTCTTCTTTGTCGATTTCTGTTAATTTAACGGAGATTACTTCCTTACGGGAGGTAGGAACATTTTTCCCCACATAATCGGCTCGAATGGGAATCTCCCGGTGTCCCCGATCAATTAAAACTGCCAGTTGAACCACTTCGGGTCTACCCAGATCCATAATAGCATCCAAAGCTGCCCTAACGGTTCGGCCAGTGTATAAAACATCATCTACCAGTACCAGTTTTTTATCGGTTACCGGAAAACTGACTTCCGTTTGGTGTACCTGCGGTTGGTTGGCCAAGGTAGTCAAGTCGTCTCGGTAAAGGGTAATATCAAGAATCCCCACGGGTACAGTGGTCCCCTCTATCTCGCTGATGTACTTAGCCAGACGTTGAGCCAACGGTACACCTCGCCTACGGACACCAATTAAAGCAACATTTTCTACCCCTTTATTCCGTTCAATAATTTCATGGGCAATCCGTACCATGGCCCGTCGCATACCTTTATCATCCAATATCTGAGCCTTTTCTTTCATGTCCAACTCGTTCATCAGGGCACCTCCAAAAACTCACTATAATTAAAAATGCCTACCCATATGGTAAGCAAACATAGTTTGTCACATAAAACAATACTCTATGTTCCTTACCGGCCTCTCAGGACCAAATTAAAGGTTAATTATTACAGTAAGTTTACCATTCTGGGCAGCCACTGTCAATTTCAATTTGTCTTTAGGGTCTGCTGATACCATAAAAAATTAGAACTACTCCAGAGAAAATAAAGCCCAGTTTACTAATAGAAACCTTACCTGCCAGCCCAATCAGACCTAAGGTGGTCACCAATATCATCACGGTTGGACCCACCAAGGCCAATACGGCATTTATTTTTAAAGCGGTTTCCACTTTGCCATAACGCAACATCAGCATAGCTGCACTTAGTTCAATACAGGAGGAAAAACACCGCAGCATGGCCATGGCAAAAACAATTTTATCGGTTACAAAAAACATCTTATCCCTCCACTACCAGATTTGCCCTATATTTAAATATGCTAGCTCCGTTGGTGAAATGCATACCATCATGGCGGAAGAGACAAAATAGATGTTGCCGAACATTTGTAAAGGACGTGATATTTTTGTCGCAAGCAGCAGCTGCAGGCAATAAAAACAATGTAAATAGATTTTCTCTAGCAGCTTTAGCCGGTGTTCCTTTAATTATGGTATTGGGTAATTCCATGTTAATTCCGGTGCTGCCGGAAATGGCTAAGGCTTTAAAGGTATCTCAAATGCAGATAAGTTTGATTATTACCTTGTTTTCGGTACCTGCTGGTTTGGTGATTCCCTTTGCAGGATTTTTATCCGATCGTTTTGGCCGAAAAAAAATTATCATTCCGGGATTGATCCTCTATGCCTTGGGTGGTCTACTGGCCGGTGCAGCAGCTCTACTTTTTAAGGAGAATGCCTTTCCCTGGATTCTAGGTGGTCGGGTTATTCAAGGCATCGGCGCAGCAGGAACCGCTCCCATTGCCATGGCCTTTTGCGGAGATCTCTGGAAAGGGAAAGAACGGGCAAAATCCCTTGGGATCATTGAAGCTTCCAACGGTATGGGCAAGGTAACCAGCCCTATTCTTGGTGCCTTAGTGGGCCTAATTGCCTGGTGGGCAATTTTCTTCTTTTTTCCCATTGTTATTGCTATTGTTATCCTCGGTGTGTGGTTCCTTACTAAAGAGCCAGAGGCCAAGAAAGACCCCAAACAAGTCGGTGAATATATTAAGTCTATCAAGAAAATTTTTAAAAAGAAATCGCCCTTATTACTCAGCAGCTTTTTTGCCGGTTCTGCAGCCCTGTTAATTCTGTTTGGCGTCTTATTTTATTTATCAGACTTCTTAGAAAAAAAATATGGTTTGGATGGCGTGATCAAAGGAGCCGCCTTGGCGATTCCTGTGCTTTTTATGAGCACCACCTCTTACATTACCGGAGCCATCATTAAAAAAATGGTGGGTTTAATGAAATGGCTGGTGGTAATCGGTCATATTATCATTGCCGTATCTCTGGTAACGCTACCTCTTTTTAATAATGTGTACGCCTTTTTTGCCGGTATTTCTCTGGCTGGCGTAGGCACCGGCTTGGTATTACCCTGTCTAAACACCCTGATTACCAGTTCCACTGACAAGGATGAACGAGGCCTGGTAACCTCTCTCTACGGCAGTGTCCGCTTTCTTGGGGTCGCGGCAGGCCCCCCTCTCTTTGGCTGGCTGGTGGGCATCAGTCCATCTGTTATGTTTTGGGCTTCCGCCGGTTTGGCGGGGATTGCTGCCGCCCTGGCCTTTGTCTTTATTAAAGTAAAAGCCATTCAGTCCTCTCAGAATAAAGAAGACAAAGAAAAACAAAAGCCCAAGCAAAGAATTGTTAAACCGGTGACTCAGCCCGCCTTTATTTATCACAGTTTAGCTTGGTGGCCAAAACTACCCCCGCTGGTCAGGAAGCCCTTGCCTGGCCAAGATAGGTTAATTGAGGGTGCAGAAGTAAATAATGGGGATCGGCAAAATCAGTGACCGCTTATTTAGCATTCGCATAAAGTAAACGAAAGTCACAGCATCACCATCTCCTACATAGGGATGACATGGCAGGGAGGTGTCAGACGGGTGAGCCGGTAAATATGCCGGCCCCTGTGAAAGGAGATGTTAGCTTAATGACCACAGGTGGGGCAAAAAAATCCTGGCAAGAACTGATAACCTTTCCCCTGGGAAATCGAATGGAAAAGCCACGCACCTCAGGATTAACCATGCTGATCGATAAAGGATTGGGCTTGGGTGAAATTCGGGACCTGCTGAACTTGGCAGGAGACTATATTGATTTCGTAAAACTTGGCTTTGGTACTTCGGCACTGTATAGTAATAGGGTTTTGGAAGAAAAAATTCATTTAGTAACCTCCCACGGTATTGATATCTATCCCGGTGGTACTTTTTTAGAAGTAGCAATTCTCCAGGACAAGCTTAGGGAATATTTGGCAATGGCTCGGGATTTTGGCTTTACCGCCGTTGAAGTATCGGATGGCACCATTGATCTAAGCCTAGAAGCAAGGGCAGAGGCCATTAATTTAGCTGCTGATATGGGCTTTAAAGTCCTTTCCGAAGTAGGCAAAAAAGATCCCAATGATGAGTTTGAAATCAAGGATATTGTTCAGTTAGTTAACCAAGACCTGGCAAACGGTTCCTCGCATGTTATCGTTGAGGGCCGTGAGTCCGGCAAATCCGTGGGATTGTACGACAAAGAGGGCAACATTATCATGTCTGACCTAGAGGAGCTGGTCCATAGCCTATCTGATGCCAGTTCCTTGATCTGGGAAGCCCCTCTGAAAGAGCAGCAACAGGAGTTAATTATTCGTTTTGGCCCCAATGTGAATATTGGTAATGTCAACCCCCATGAAGTGTTGGCTTTAGAATCCCTGCGCGTGGGCTTGCGGGCAGATACGTTAAAGACGGTATTACCCAGAAAGTAATAGGGCTATGGACCTATCTTTAAAGACGAGGGTCGCAAAAAATCAATTTTGCGACCCTCATTCTTTAAAGAAGCTGTTTGGTCTAGGGCCTAGGCTGTAAGCCATAAGCTTTTTGATTTTGATTTTCCAAAAATTTGTATCCATTGAAACGTTAAATACTTAAAAGAAAATTCGTTGTATTTATACTTAAAAAGGGCCTCAAACTTATGGCCTTATCTGTGTATTCAGTTCCAGCAAAATTCCCAATGGTCATAGCTGATGTGAATACTCTAGGAAAGACGGGCGAAGCAAACCCCTGATAGCTTTCCGGAAAAAGCTGTCAAGGGTTCGTCGGGGCATAGACCAGTTAAGGTGACAAATTCATAGACTCTTGACATGAATATGATGTCTTTTATAATATAGATATTAATATTGGCTGTTTTCTGCTAATATTTCTTGTTATCTCTGCTTTAATTGTGGTTGATTTTTTCACCCAACAATTTTTATAGTACTTTCCCGGCGTTTCAAAAGTAAATATCGAGGGGGTTTATAGGAATAATGGAAGATTACAAACTGATTGTTACCATTGTAAACAAGGGCAAAGGGGAAAAGGTTGTAGAGATAACTCACCGCGCCGGTGCTGAGGGCGGAACGATCCTAGCCGGACGTGGAACTGCCGTGAAGCTGTTATTGGGGATTAGTATAGAGCCGGAAAAAGAAATCGTCTTGACTTTGATTAAGAAAGAGAAAGCCCAGGCGGTATTGGATGCCATTGTTGAAAAAATGAACCTGCAGGAACCTAATAGAGGAATTGCTTTTATCTTTTCCCTTGATCAGGTGGTAGGTATCAGTAAAAGCTATTGAAATGATTTGCTGCGTTAACAGGGCAATTGGCAGTAGTCGTAATAAATGAGGAAGATGCCGGAGTGGCTTCCACAGACTGAGATCTGCGAAATGCCCTGAAGGGATCTTTTTTTAATTTTAGCAAAAGAATTGCTGCAGATCCATTTTTAAATAATTCAACTATTCATAGGGGGGATCCGGAAAAAAACAAAAAAATAAGGAGGCTATAAATAGTGCTAGAAAGTGTTAATAGTGTTCATGTTATTTTGGCTGTAGTGATTTTCCTTATAAGTTATGCCATAATTGTATCAGAAAAAATTAATCGTTCTGTTGTCGCCCTATGTGGGGCACTTCTGATGATGATAGTAGGTATTGTGGAGCTGCATGATGCCTATACAGATCATATTCATTGGGAAACGATTTTCTTGCTTCTCGGCATGATGATTTTGGTTGGTATTACTAATAAAAGCGGAATATTTCAATACATTGCTGTAAAAACAGCGCAAAGCGCTAATGGAGATCCGGTAAAAATATTAGTAAGGCTTGCGTTGCTTACTGCTGTGGGGTCAGCATTTATTGATAATGTAACAACGGTTTTGTTGATCACCCCGATTATTATCGCAATTTCTCGTATTCTTCATATCAGTTCCTTTCCGTTTCTTATCATGGAAATATTAGTATGCAATATTGGCGGAGCGGCCACTTTAGTAGGAGATCCACCGAATATAATGATCGGCGTGGCGGCAAATATGTCTTTCAACGATTTTCTCCTTCATATCACACCTGCGATTGTTATCATCTTGGCGGTAGTCATCGTTTATTTGAAATTCTTTTTTAGCAAACAGCTTCATGTGAAAGAACAGTATATTCATCAGCTGATGGAGATTGATGCTCGTGAATATATTCGAGATATGACGTTGGCCAAGAAATCTCTTTTTGTGTTTGTTCTTACGCTGCTGGGCTTTGTATTGCACCAATTTCTTAATCTGGAGCCTGCTTTGGTTGCCTTGTCTGGTGCTGCTCTCCTCATGCTTATTGGAGTTAAGGATAGTGAGATGGAAGAAGTCTTTCATTCAGTAGAATGGGTGACCATATTTTTCTTTGCCGGTTTGTTTGTTTTGGTAGGAGGTTTAGTGGAGGTAGGAGTGATCGGCCGGGTCGCCACCTGGATGATAGAAGTTACCGGCGGTAATATGACCCTTACATCCTTAGTCCTTTTGTGGGGAGCGGGCATTGCCTCCGCTCTGGTAGATAACATACCCTTAGTAGCCACCATGATTCCGATGGTTCAGGATATGTGTGTTCAGTTGGCTCTGTCTCCAGTGGAAAGCGCTAGCCTTTGGTGGTCTCTCGCTCTGGGAGCCTGCTTGGGCGGCAACGGTACATTGATTGCCTCTTCCGCGAATTTGGTGGTAGTGTCAATCGCTATTCGGGAAGGGGAGCCTATCTCATTTATCGATTTTCTTAAAATCAGTGTTCCCGTGACGCTACTTTCTTTGGTATTGGCGTCGGTGTATGTCTATGTGGTGTTCATTAAGCTTGGTTTTGCGTAATAGGGAGCCAGTCATAAAAAATCATTTTAACGATGTCAATATGGCGAGGGCTGTGTAAAAACTTAATACCGAAAAAATCAAAGTCGGTGCAAATAACCAAAGGCGTCTTCCCTTCACTATCATAGTGGGGGTAGACGCCTTTTTTATGATTATACAAGCAAGTAAAACAAGGCATCGTTCGATTGAAACGATACCTTGTTTTTAGAGATTTTACTTGGCAGACGCCCATTAACAGTTTAAGTTTTTATACTGTCTTATGCAGGACTGCGCCATACGCAAGCTGTTTTTTACTTTTCCCATTAAACCTCACCTGTTTGTCCTAGCCCTAAGGTATGCGGCATATATTGTACTAAAAGCTGTCCACTGAAAAGGAGCAATTTTTTATGCACTCCGGTGAAATCACGATGGTTATCATTCTTTTAATAGGACTTGCTGCACGTTCCAACCTAATTGCTAACTGTGCCTGCATTCTACTGATACTGCAATTTAGTAAATTGGAACTGCTATTTCCCTATCTGGAAACACACGGTTTAGAATTGGGCTTGCTGTTTTTATTGTTATCGATCCTTGTTCCCGTGGCCATGGATAAAATTACTACCCGGGAATTATTTTATAATGTTTCTTCTTTACCCGGCATCTTAGCTATTATTGGGGGAGCACTGGCCACTCACTTAAACAGCGAAGGTCTAAAATTAATGCAAATTGATCCCAGTATTATTTTTGGGTTAATTGTTGGATCAGTGATTGGTATTATTTTCTTTAATGGTCAACCTGTAGGACCTCTTATGGCCGCCGGGGTAGCTGCCCTTTTTTTAGAAGTACTCAGTTGGTTTCAATAAAGCAATTAATACATTTTTATCTGTACCATTTGTACTATCTGAGCAATAAATCCGCCAATCACTGGCAGGTTTAGCATAACTAACTTTTTCATAAAGAAAAGAATGACAGCACCTAAAATGGTAAATCCAATGGCAATACCCAAACCTCTGGCAATACCCGAAATAAAATTTACCCAAAGAAGTCTTTTCGTGTCGCCCAAAAGCTCCACATATTCTGCTAACTTCATTTTTTCCATGTTTCTTGCTAGTAAATCAATTCTATCCTGTAAAGAATAATCTCTTTTAGCCTCTTCCATTTGCATTACCTCCCCTACCTACTATTCTTCCCACTGAAATATTTTTTAAATATCAATCGGTTACAATGCCTTCATGATAGACTGCTTTTCCGGTAAAACTACTACAAAGAGCCAAACAAGGGGGCATGCTGTGTGTCTGAAAATATTGTAGTTCTAGGGGCAGGTTACGGAGGACTAAAAGCGGCACAAAAATTAAATGATTATCTAAGGAACACCAAAAAATATTCCATTATACTAATCAATAAACATAATTTTCATATGCTAATGACTTTATTACACGAAAGTGCAACAGGTACCAGCGATTTTGATGATGTATCCATCCCCATTAATAAGGTTTTGGAAGGTAAGAATGTTACATTTATGAAAGGCTGGGTGGAAGAAATTAACTTAGCCAACCGAGTCATTGCGATCAACCAGGGTACGCAGAAGATTTCTTTTCGATATTTAATTATTGCTTTGGGTAGTGAGCCCGCATACTATAACATACCCGGTTTGCAAGAGTACAGCATGAGCTTACGCAGTTTGTATAGCTCCATTGAAATTCGACGACGAATCCATGATATTTTAAAAAAAGGCGAACAAGCATTAACCTTTGTGGTGGGTGGTGGCGGTCTTACTGGAGTAGAATTTGCAGGAGAGTTGGCACATCAACTGCAAAGAGTGCAGGATCCATATCAAATCACTCCCGCTAAATACAAAATCATCATGGTCGAAGGAGCTAAGGAATTACTCCCTGGATTGTCTGCTGAGATGGGACGGTATAGCCGTCAGACCCTAGAAGAGATGGGCGTAGAAGTCATTACCGAGGATTTTGTTCAGAAGGTTACTGCAGAAACCATTTGTCTGGCTTCAGGTAAACAAATTCATTATTCTTTATTTATTTGGGCAGGTGGCATCAAAGGAAACCAGGTGCTAGAACAATCAGGCTTGAAAACAGAAACCAGGGGCAGAGTACCTGTAACTCAATATTTACAATATGTGGACAACCCTACTGTTTATCTGGTGGGGGATAATGCTCTGGTCCAAGATCCCAGAACTGGCAAGCCAGTTCTTCCCACTGCCCAATCTGCTCTTCAGCAGGCGGAAATAGCCGCTTATAACATCTATGCAGATATTATGGGCCTGGAGAAAAAAGTCTATGTACCCAGCAGCATCGGTACAGTGATATCCATCGGGCGTGGCAAAGCCTTCGGCGAAGTAAAATCATTTAAATTTAAAGGTCCCGCAGCCACCTGGCTTAAGGAACTCATACCTGCTAAGTACCGTTACTCCCTGGGCGGTTTAAAACTGTTAAGTTAATTCAGGGGGTCAGGCTTGCATGATTGCATTACTCAGCTTTTGTTCATGTAAATGCAATAATGCAAGCCTGACCCCTGTTTATTACTCTTTATTATTTAAAGTTTTAGTTGATTTAAGACCCTTTGAAACACCTCTGGTAATGGGGCAGAAAACTCTAGGTAAGACCCACTAGACGGGTGCTGAAACCCCAGAATCATAGCATGAAGTAGTTGTCCCTCCAGGTCGAAGTGCGGTTTCTTTAGTCCGTATTTAGGATCCCCGACCAATGGATAACCAATATAAGTCAAATGAACTCTGATTTGGTGAGTACGGCCGGTTTCCAAGCGACACTCTAGTAAGGTATAGTTACCAAATCTTTCTAGAACTTGGAAGTGTGTAACAGCGGGTTTAGAATTTCTTTCTGTAACAGTCATTTTTTGTCTGTCTTTGGGGTCCCGGCCAATGGGTGCATTAATTGTTCCCTGCGTTTCTTTTATATTGTGATGTACCAAGGCACGGTAACGTCGGGTAACGGTCCGTTCTTTAAGCTGATGCGCTAGGGATTGATGAGCTTGGTCGTTTTTAGCTACCATAATCAGACCGGAAGTGTCTTTATCCAACCGATGCACAATTCCGGGACGTAACACCCCATTAATACCAGAGAGATCTTTACAATGGTACAATAAAGCATTAACCAAGGTACCGGAGGTATTGCCCTCCGCTGGATGCACTACCATCCCCCGGGGTTTATTTACGACAATGACATCCTTATCTTCAAAGTAAATATCTAAAGGAATGTCTTCGGGATTAACCCTTAGTTCTTCAGCAGGCGGAATTTTGATGGTTACTTCATCCCCCACACGCAGTTTATAGTTTGCTTTGGTGGGTTGGCCATTAATCGTTATCAAGCCTTCTTCAATTAATTTTTGCACATAGGAGCGACTTAATTCCTGGCAATGAATCGTTGAGAAAACATCTACCCTAGTTTTAACCTGCTGCTGTTCTATATTGAAAGAGTAAATTTCCACAGATATTTCTCCTAGCGATTACTTTTGTGCCAAATTATAGCATGTTTTGGGATTCAGAACAAAGGCTATAGCATTTAAAAGGGTCTATGGCAGCTTCAATAAGCACCATAGACCCTGCTACGCGTAACAAATACCTAGTTCTTCAAGCTTTGTATCGGTGCCGGGATGCGTCCTCCCCGGGAAACAAACTCTACTGCCTTGGCTTCTTTTATCGGTATAATGGGAGCATGACCCAGCAGTCCGCCAAATACTACGTTATCCCCAACCTTTTTACCCGGTGCAGGGATAATCCTGACAGCCGTGGTTTTAAAGTTAACCATTCCGATGGCCATTTCATCTGCGATAATCGCCGCTATCGTCTCGGCCGTGGTGTCCCCGGGAATAGCAATCATATCAAGGCCTACAGAACAAACACAGGTCATAGCCTCTAGTTTCTCCAGCGTGAGAATTCCTTTCTCAGCAGCACGAATCATACCGGCGTCTTCACTGAGGGGAATAAATGCTCCAGAAAGACCTCCCACATAGGAGGAAGCCATAGCTCCGCCTTTCTTGACGGCGTCATTTAATAAAGCTAAAGCGGCAGTGGTACCATGGGTGCCACAGGTCTCCAGGCCCATCGCTTCCAATACCTCGGCAACACTATCCCCCACTGCAGGCGTAGGTGCCAAGGATAAATCAATAATACCAAAGGGTACACCTAGCTTGTCTGCTGCTGCCCGGCCCACCAGTTCGCCCATCCGAGTAATCTTAAAGGCTGTCTTTTTTACCGTTTCGGCCAGGGTCCCAAAATCACTACCCTTCACCTTTTCCACAGCATTTTTTACCACACCAGGCCCGCTAACGCCTACGTTAATAACACATTCCGGTTCTCCAATACCATGAAAAGCTCCGGCCATGAAAGGATTATCTTCCGGAACGTTACAGAACACCACTAATTTGGCGCAGGCTAAGCCATCTTGGTTAGCGGTGCGCGCAGCACATTCTTTAATAATTTTACCCATCCGGTAGACCGCATCCATATTGATGCCATCCTTGGTGGAAGCAACGTTAACCGAGCCACAAACCCTCTCTGTCGTGGAAAGTGCTTCAGGAATGGAGTCGATTAAAATATGATCACCTTTGGTAAAACCCTTATGTACCAAAGCAGAAAAACCGCCAATAAAATTAACGCCTACTTCTTTAGCTGCCCTATCTAAGGCCTTCGCAAAATCAGTATAGTTTTGAACATCACTACTCTCGGCCACCAAGGAAATAGGGGTCACAGAAATCCGTTTGTTAATAATCGGAATGCCGTATTCCTTTTCAATTTCCTCACCTGACTTTACCAAATTAGCGGCCATGCGGGTAATTTTATCATAGATTTTCTGGCAGGCTTTTTTATGGTCTGCATCGGCACAGTCCCGTAAGCTAATGCCCATTGTGATGGTACGGATATCTAAATTTTCTTCCTGAACCATGCGAATGGTTTCCAGAACTTCGTTTATACTGTACATAGTTTCCTCCTAAATACGGTGCATGTACCGGAATACATCCTCATGCTGAGCCTCAATTTTGACCCCCAGGTCTTGACCCGCCTGGCTAAGTGTTTCTTTCAATAGATCTAATTCAATGGAGCTTTTTTCCATATCAGCAACCAAAACCATTGCAAAGAATTCCTGCAGAATCGTTTGACTGATATCTAATATGTTCACTTGGTTTTCTGCCAAAATAGTGGATACCTTGGCAATAATGCCAACCCGATCCTGCCCAATAACGGATACGATAATTCTTTTACCGGATTGACCAATTTTCATTTGATTTTGCATCTCTTTCCTCCTATGTTCAGATTAGAAAAACTTGGCTTGCGCCAAGTCTTTAGACGTCGGCGAAGCCTTAGTTTTTCTTATACTTTCGTCAATAGATATTGATATTGCATACTTTCAGAAAGTGTAAAAAATTAGCGCGAGGGATTTGTCCCCGCGCCTTATTTTGTCTTAGGCAGTAGCTTTAGAAGTACGTTTACGGTCTTTCTGCATTCTTCTTAAATCATACCAGCCAGGTCCGGAGATGAAAATAGAAGAGTAAGCACCACAAACAATACCAATTAGAAGCAGGGTCACAAAGTTAGTAAGGGTACTACCCCCAAAGAACAACAGGGCTAGTAAAACAAAGACAACAGCTAAAACGGTATTAATGGAACGAGCCATCGTTTGCCAGAGAGATCTATTAACCAATTCTCCTAAATCTTCTTTACGGGTCATTCTCAGATTTTCACGAACCCGGTCAAAGATAACAATGGTATCGTTAAGGGAATAACCGATGACCGTTAAGACTGCCGCCACAAAGGTATTATCGATTTGAATCTGCAGCAGCGAGGCCATCCCCGTCATGATCAAAACATCGTGCAGTAGTCCGCCAATGGCCGCAATGGCTTGTAAAAATTCAAAGCGCCAACTAATGTAGAGCGTGATTAACACAGACGAAATGATCAAAGCCAAGATCGCTTGCTTGGTTAGTTCTTGACCAATAACAGGACCTACCAATTCATTGCGTAACAGGGTGGCACCACCCAATTTTTCACTAACTCCTTGAATGGCTTGTGCACTTTCTGTCTGGGTTAACGCCTTAGTACGAATAAAGAAAGTATTGTCGCCACCGCTCTGCAACTGACTGTCCTCTAGCTTATAATCAGCTAAGGCACCACGTACATCTTGTAATGTTACGGCGTTTTTAAACTTTAGTTCCATAATGTTGCCACCTGTGAAATCAATGCCTAGGTTTAGACCACGAGTCATTAGAGAAGCTACACCCAGGATAATGATGGCCAGGGAGATCACATAATAAATTTTACGTGTTTTAATAATATGAAACATCGCTCTCTTCCTCCCTTACGCCCCATATAATTTGGTATTTTTAATACCAAGGTCAGCAATGTTGTGCAGCATCCAACGGGTAAAGGTAATGGCGGTAAACATACTGGTTACAATACCTACACCCAGTGCTACGGCAAAACTTTTAATGGGACCTGAACCGAAATAGAAGAGTACAACAGTAACAATTAGCGTCGTTAAGTTAGAATCAAATACCGCCACAAAGGCGCGATGGAAACCAGAGTTAATGGCAGAACGTAAGGTTTTACCTTCCTTCAATTCTTCTTTTACACGTTCAAAAATAATGATGTTCGCATCCACTGCCATCCCCATGGACAATAGGAAAGCCGCAATACCGGGTAGAGTCAGTACCACATGCATGCCGGAGAAAATAGCCAACACAATGAGGGCATAAACTGCCAAGGCAAAGTTAGCTACCAAACCAGGCAGACGATAGTAGAGGAGCATGAAAGCAGCGATAGCAATCACACCAATGATGCCGGCCTTCACAGATTTATTCAAGGAATCTGCTCCCAAAGTGGGACCTACGGTGCGTTTTTCAATAACCTCTGTTTGCAGGGGCAATGCACCGGATTTTAACAGAAGTGCAATGGTATGAGCTTCTTCTAAACTGCTATAACCATTAATTCTTGCCTTACCATTGGGAATCGGCTCACTGACCACTGGGTTTTGCAGAACTTGTCCATCTAACAAAATGGCAATACGTT
>CAMKDG010000095.1 GCA_946411205.1 uncultured Desulfotomaculum sp. | reverse complement strand
AAGCTGGAGTACAAGTATTTTGTGCGGAGAAATTTGCTGTCGGCAGTTGCCGGTTCCCCCCAGCAATAAGAATATCTCTGTCGGGACCGGATACAATTGAAGAATTGGAAAAAGGGCTTGATATTCTAAAAGGCTTATTATTAAAGGGCTATGAGAATCAGACTATAATACTATAAATTTTATCCGCTATCGGGACATTGGCATCCTTGGTGCATTCGTTTAGCAATAAAGGCAGACAGCAAAATTTGCTGTCTGCCTTTATTGCTAAACTTCACAGTTCAGTCTGTGTCCATCTGGACACGCGCCTAACCCCTCTGGGTTCCATTTTTCTAAGCTGTTTCCGACTTAAACCAACGGTTGGTCACTTTCTCTTCCACCGGCTCAACATCACTGGTAAAGGTTCTTAAATCACCTGCACCAACAATGTCTACACCACTCGGTACAAACAGAAAAATCTCACCGTTTACTTTCTTGGCAGAACCATTTAAAGCAAAGACAACACCACTGGCATAATCTAAAATCCGTTGCGCCTCTTCGGGTTGCACCTGGGACAGATTAACAATCACTGGTTGTCCACTCTTTAAGTGGTTCGCTATGATCTGTACATCAGTAAAGCTGCCAGGTTGGGTAGATACAATTTGAGATTGCCTTGCTGCCGGTACCGCTGCAAGTTCTGCACGTTGAATGGTTTTACTTTGGTTTTTAAACTCCTTAGGGGAAGATATTTCAGGCGCCTTTACGCTTTCCTCTTCCTCTTCTGGAAAACCGATGATGCTTAAAATTTTGTCCATTAACCCCTTAGACAACCTAAATCCCCCTCTTCAATCATCCTTCTATAGTCACATGTCAAAACATACCAATATTAGACTTTGTTATAATTATGGTTAAAAATTTTCTTTTTTGCTATAGGACTAAAGTCCTATTTACAAGTGAAGTTTTTCCTATCTTGTGGGCACACTATATGCAGCATAAAGGAGGTTATTCTAATGGGAGATTATCATGTAACTCTATTTGTTTCACCTTGGAACAAAAGTGGTTGCGATGAGGCAAAGGATTATTTAAAAGGAAAGGGTATTCATTATCAAGAAAAAACCACGCAAGATCATGGCGCCCGTGGTGAATTACTCAATAAAACAGGTGGCTTAGATACCCCTACCATTGATGTAAACGGGCATATCGTAATTGGCTTTTTGCCAGAAAAGTGGGATCATTTGCTGAGTGAAGAACCATTGGAACTTACCTAAACTGCAGCAACGACAGTTGGAGATGAGACAATGTTTCTCATCTCCAACTTATCGTTTTATGTAGACCTTAACGATAGATCTGAGATTGATATAAATTTATGAGAAATAAAAAAGAGGATTTTGTAATACTATAGCGAATTTTGGTTATTCGGTAGAAAAACACAAGAAGCTTTACGTAATTATCTGGCGTATCCTACTACCTGGTGCTGCCGGAACACAAAGGAGGCAGACTATTTTTAATGGAATTTGTTACAGTGCTCCGACATCCCCTAGCAGATGAACAACTGCAATTGATCCGCAATAAAGAAAGTAACATCTCCACTTTTCGGGCGGCTATTAACCGCCTAGGACAACTGCTTGCCATTGAGGCAACTAAAGATGCTCCTACCGAAGAAGCCAAAGTAACCACCCCTATGGAAGTAGAAACAACCGTATCCGTTTTACGGGATGATAAAATCCTGTTAGTACCGATTTTAAGAGCCGGTCTAGGACTGGTAGAAAGTTTTCTTTCCTTTCTCCCCAAGGCAAAAGTAGCTCATATTGGTATGTCCAGGGATCATGATACTTTACAGGCGAAGCTATATGTAAATAGCCTCCCTAAGGATCTGTCCGAGTTTGAAAGAGTCATTGTTTTAGATCCCATGCTGGCAACAGGAAACAGCTGCGTAAAAGCTCTGGAAGTTCTGGTTGAAGCCGGTATACCTGCAAGTAAAATTAGAGTTGTCTGTGCCTTTTCAGTAAAAGAAGGATTGGGGCAAATTCATAGCAAATTCCCGCAAGTTTCTGTGGTAACGGCTACTACAGACCCAGTCCTTACCAGTATTGGATATATTTCCCCGGGTTGCGGAGATGCTGGGGACAGGTTATACTTAATTGGATAAAATTTAATATTTATTGGCACCTTTAACTTAGTACAGAGAGACTAATAAGGTAGCGGTCAATGATCAGTAGCAATACTTTTCTGGGTGATTTGCTCCTTACAGGACTCTGTAAGGAGCTTTTTATATTTTTAGGAAAAAGGAGAGGGTTAGCGAATGGCTAAGAGAGAGATTCAAGTAGATGAGAAACTACCCCTACTGCAAACAGTACCACTAAGCCTGCAACACTTATTTGCCATGTTTGGGGCAACGGTATTGGTACCGATTTTATTCAAAGTGGACCCGGCTACGATCCTGTTATTCAACGGTATTGGTACCTTACTTTACCTTTTGATCTGTAAAGGACGTATCCCGGCTTACCTCGGCTCCAGCTTTGCCTTTATTTCACCGGTAATTGCTGTTCTTTCTAAGTACGATTATAGTGCAGCCTTAGGTGGCTTTATCATAACCGGTCTTATCTTTACTATAGTAGCTTTGCTCATTGGCGTTGTGGGTACCAAATGGATTGATGTGATTTTCCCTCCCGCAGCCATGGGTGCCATCGTGGCGGTGATTGGTTTAGAACTTGCTCCGGTTGCTGCTCAAATGGCTGGTCTGGCCAGCCCTGATCCTACTATCCCGTATGTAGCAGACCCCAAGGTCATTACAGTATCGATGTTTACCCTAGGAGTCACCCTTTTAGGCAGCCTCCTCTTTCGTGGGTTCCTGGCCATTATTCCCATTTTAGTGGGTGTGGTTTCCGGTTACATTCTCGCTCTCTTTATGGGTCTGGTAAACACCCAAGCCATTGCTAAGGCCGATTGGTTGGCCACTCCTACTATTTACTATCCTACCTTTAATATTGATGCTATGATGATTATCGTTCCTGCTGCTCTAGTGATAATTGCGGAACACGTGGGACACCTATTCGTTACCAGTAATATTGTGGGCAGAGACTTGGCCAAAGACCCTGGTCTCCATCGCTCTCTGTTGGGTAACGGTATCTCCACCATGATTTCCGGTTTCTTTGGTTCCACCCCCAACACTACCTATGGAGAGAACATCGGTGTAATGGCCATCACCAAAGTTTATAGCACCTGGGTAATCGGAGGTGCTGCTATCTTCGCCATTATCCTCTCCTTTGTGGGTAAACTTTCCGCCGCCATTCAAAGTATTCCTTCTCCCGTCATGGGTGGTGTCTCCCTGCTGCTGTTCGGGGTTATTGCAGCCTCTGGTATTCGTATGCTGGTGGAAGCCAAGGTGGATTACAGCAAAGCTTCTAACCTAATCCTCACTTCAATTGTGTTGATCATTGGTGTCAGCGGAGCACAGATTCAACTGGGTGTGGTAAGCTTTAAAGGCATGGGTCTGGCAACCGTGGTAGCCATTATTCTAAGTATCCTTTTCCGCCTGTTGGAAAAGACTAATCTAAGCAATGAAACAGAATCCGGCAAACACTAAGTAGTCTGAGCTTAAGCAACTACTGTATGGATAGTTAACAAATGGGATGAGAGAAAAAATTCTCTCATCCCATTTTATCTTTTAAAAGCAATTTATATTCCCGTTAAATAAAAGCGAAAGCCACAAAGTCCATGATGGTACTTGTGGCTTTTTGCCCTTAAGATTGATTTTATGTTCTCTTGTCATAGGCCTCTTCCTTAGATCGATAGCGCTCCTCTGCCACCGCTCTAATCAGCATAAAAATAATTAAGCTACTTAAAATAGCCGCCGAGCTCAACATTAGATATCCCGCCAAGGTTGGCATTAACAAATGCCTAAGCACCACCGCTACCCCTGCCAAGACCAAAGTTACTCCGAAATAGAACCTAATTTTCATACCCTTGACATAGCCGGTCGCCGCTGAACCAATTTGGATTCCCACCGCTGCACCCACCAGCATTACCAGTGCACCAATAATTTCTACCTTACCGGACATAGCATAAATATAGGTTCCCCAGGAATTAGTAATTAGAATAGCAAATAAGTCCGTGCCCACTGCCATTACTGTAGGTAGTCCTAAAAAATAGATTAAAATGGGGACACGCACAAAGCCTCCCCCTACCCCGAGAAATCCAGAAATGAACCCGACAGAAATACTTAAAAATACAACAATCCAAATAGAAATATCCTTAACCCCGGAGGTAGGAAAACTAATATAAGGTCCGAGTTTCAACCCCCGTATCCACAGTACTACTCTCGATGGTTTTTTTTCAATACTCTCTTTTTGCACTTCACTTAGCTTAGAATACCAATAATAATCTTTTAGCATGAATAACCCTAGGGAGAAAAGTAAAACCATATATACGATTCTAACAATAGGACCTACCTGGCCTATTTTCTCTAGATATAAGATTGCTTGTTTCCCTAAAGAAACCCCGATCATACCCAATAGGCCCATCATAAGACCTAATTTAAAATCAACATGCCGCAGCAAAGCATGTTTAAAGCTAGCAACAATGGATTTGCCAAAAATATGGGCAATGTCCGTGCCAATAGCAAAAGCCATGGGAAAACCAAAAATATGCAAAGAGGGTGTAATGATATAGGCGCCGCCAGTGCCAAAAAAACCACCCAAAACCCCTACAAAAAAACCCAGCAGTAGTAACGCCCAGCCGTTAACATCGGCATTCGCTATTGGTAGATGCAGCAATTTTACACTCCTCCCTGCTCTATTTTTCCCCTCTGATACCCAACAATCGTAACACAACTTCTGTCGTCAAACCTACCGAAATACCAACCAAGGCCATTAAAGTTACCACGATTAAGCCATACTGAGCTTTGTGTAGGTGATAAAGGGCTACAATATATTCATTTAAGGATTCAAACACAAAGCTTCACCCCCATCCAGAAACCTCAACTTTGTAGTGACAACTTTTTTAAATAAAACTCCTAAAATGTTCGTTAAAAATACTTTATGTGATGACAAATTAGTGAATATTATCACTTGCATTACTACGTTACGATGTACAAAATTCATCTCCTTGAACTTCTTTTTTTTCACCGATATGCTAGCATATTATCATAATGATATCAAGGAATTTTAAGAAATAGGAGATCCTGAAAATTTATACTTACAAATGTTTTTGATACTTAGTTAGTGTTACTTTTTGTAGCATTTTTTAAAAAACATAAGGATATGACAAACAGGTTCTTCCATTAACAAATTTGAAGTGATATAATTCACTTAGTATATGCTCCCGGAGGTGACGTAAATTGGTATGGTTCAAAGCGGGACCTTTATTTGAAGATGCAAATAAGTTGTCTACTATGTACAAAGAAAAACTGGTTTCAGCCTCTGAGGCTGTTGCTGTCATTTCCTCCAACGACAATGTCGTGGTTCCTCCCGGTGCTGCGGAACCTGAAATTTTGATGGAAGCCCTAGCAAATCGTAGGGGTGATTTGAAAGATGTACGAATCCATCAAATGCTTCCATTAAGGGAAGCCAGCTACCTAAAGCCTGGCATGGAACGGCATTTCAGGCATGTATCTTGGCTTACCAGCAGTGTCATAAAAAGAGGGGTTAAAGAAGGGCGTGCTGGGGTAATGCCTGGTTACCTTTATGAGTACCCCAGGTTCATTCGGGATATGGATGTGGATATCTTTATGGGAACGGTATCCCCCATGGATGAGCACGGTTATTTCAGTTTTGGTGTATCTGTAGACTATACAATAGCTGCTGCAGGTTGTGCCAAAAAAGTGATTCTACTCGTTAATCCCCACATGCCTAGGACAATGGGCTACAGTGTTATTCATATTTCTCAGGCAGATTTAATTGTTGAGGATACTACACCCTTATTAGAGTTGCCCAAACCAGAATTAAATAAAATTCACAGCAAAATTGGCGATTATGTATGTGAATTGGTCGAAGACGGCTCCACCATTCAACTTGGTCTAGGCTCCCTAGCCAATGCAACGGCTCTCTGTCTAAGTATAAAAAAAGGACTGGGGATACACACCCACTTTATTACAGATACCATTGTAGATTTGGTTGAATGCGGAGCAGTCACCAACCGACGAAAAAATATTCACCAAGGTAAAATTATCTGTAGCTCCGCGGTTGGCTCTAGGCGCCTTTACCAGTTTATGAATAACAATCCTTTGTTTGAAATGCACGCCGTCAACTACACCAACGACCCCCTTATCATTGCTAAAAACAATAATATGGTTGCCATTAACTCTGTTGATGAAATTGACCTCCTGGGCCAATGCGCCTCAGAGCCAATTGGACCCAAACTATATTCCGGCACCGGGGAACAGGTGGACTTTGCTAGAGGTGCCATGAATGCCCAAAATGGTAAAAGTATTGTGGTTCTTCAATCCACTCACAAAGGTCGAACAAAAATTGTTCCAATGCTGGAAAGTGGTTCGGTGGTTAGTCTTAGCAGAAATGATGTTGACTACGTGGTTACGGAATACGGTATTGCTAAGCTTCGAGGTAAAACGTACCGACAAAGAGCGGAAGCATTAATTGCTATTTCTCACCCGGATCACCGGGATGGCTTAACGGAGGCTGCTAAAAAATTTGGCTTAACCAGATAAGTAGCAGGGGAGTGTCGCAAAACTACTTTTTAGGTAGTAAGGGCACTCCCTTTTTTTGCCGTAGGTGTAGTTAGTTTGCACGGAATACACGTACGCTATTTTGCAAGACTGTCTGTCGCGCATCATCAATTCATTGTGCAACAGACCATCCTAATGATGACGAAGTTGTCTCAAAAGACGTGTCCTTTTTTCCTCTTCCTTATGCTGTTCAACCATTTCTAGGATTTGCGCCACTGTAAGCAGCAGAATCGGTATCATAAAAAGAGAGATTACCATCACTGCTGAAACAGACAGCTCTTGAGAGCCTAAAGAGAGGATTGAGGCTGGCTTTATCTGTAAAACCTGGGTTGGTGCAGCAATTACTTTGTTATCCATCACAGTCAAAGCGGTTACTTTGATCTCCCCCAGAGGCATCCCCGCCAGCAGAGGAATATCCACCCAAAATTGTTGTCCTTGGCGTTGGACCACTCCCTGACGCAAAGCCAACATCTGCTCTTGATCCTTTATTTTAAGGGCTAAGCTCAGGTAATCCTGCTGGTACTTCTCATAGGACTCACCCAAATTCTGCCTCATTCTCGTCCAGGCCTTCTCTTTTAGCTGACGATAATCCGGGTTAACCCCCAGGGCATCCCAATATTGTATAGAAATGTTTTCCACGGGCTGCGAGGTAAGAACTTGATAAAAACCTGGCAAGCCAAGAACTTCCGCTTCGGAACATTTAGCAAAGGAATGATCCTGAGAAAGACTAACTAAAACGGGACGTTCTGGTCCCACCACCCGAACAATCACTGGTAAACCTGCGGGAATTTGCCCAGAGACAGTTATCTTTTCTTTTGTCGGATTCAACCCCACCTCAATTTCATCCCTGGAAAGTTGACAGGAAATACTCGCCGCACTGGCTGCCAGTGGTGCTGCTAAGAATAAACAGAGAACTAGGAAAACCGTCATTTTCAACCCAGCACACCCCCAAACCAACCCAGTAACTGAAGGGGAAACTGATAATGTTGAAGAAGCAATTCCTGGGGTTGTGTTGAAGCTAATGCCCAAAGGGTCACCGAGGTAATGACTAGCATTAAGGCCGCCACTGGTACAGGACATAGCCTATTTTTCTGACGGAAAGCAGAGAGTAGTAGGACGGCCAAGGTAGTACCCAAAAATAGCCACAACAGCATCTGTAGGGTAATGGGATACAAGAGAACCCCACTGCCTAAGGAACTAACGATAGCCCCTATAAAACTGACAACCAACCCCGTTCCCACAGCCACCATGACCGGAATATCCAGCCCGACGATCAATAGTGGGCTCAGCAGAAAAACTGCCAACGGACCCCATAGAGAGGTCCCCACAGCAAACCCTGCTCCCAAAATAACGAGAATTATCGCTGAGAGTGTCATTCCCGAGAAAGGCAGAGAAACTTTTCCGGGAACTCTTTTTATCACTTGCAAGAATTTTTTTCGGAATAAATTGTTCGGGGCGGGTAATAACCGAAAAGGCTTTACACGATAGATCACAGCACCCACCAGTAAAATAAGATACGGTATTAGCACAATTGGTTTGAACCAGCCAAGGTTATTGGTTAAGGCTGCCCATTTGTCGGCTAGCAAAGTACCGGGTAAAAAACCCGCCAAAATCCATAGTGTCAATCGTAAATCAATATTTCCCGCTTGGCACTGTCCAACTACCCGAGGGACTAGGAGAGCTGCCAGATGAGCTAATGCCACGGGAATCGCTATATCCGGTGTTAATCCAGTTACCAGCATCAGTAGAGGAACAATAAGATAGGCTCCGGCATTCCCTATGACAGAAGTTAATCCCCCGGAAATGACACCTATTAACAAAAAAGTAATAGCACCTGAGAAAAAAATATTTTCCATCCTCGCTCCCCCATTTCTTAATTGCCAATTGATTATCTAATAAGCAAGAAGGATGCCAACGTAACAAAAATAAATGCGACCCCTTAGGGCCGCGTGTTGTTTGGCTTTTACTTATTAATTGTAATGACAAAACTGGGCAACTTTAACCCACCATGGGCAGATTTTGCCCACTACTCGATACCAAGCTCCTTCATTTTGGCATACAGAGATCTCCTATTAATACCCAACGCCCGGGCTACAGTGGTACGACACCAATCGTGATCCTGCAATGCCTTTAAAATGACCTGTCGTTCTACATCCGCCACAATTTTCTTCAAGGGCAAATTTTGCTCAATTGTATTTTGCCAGGGGATGGGTTGTTTTTTCTCTTGGGCAGTGAGTTCTATATCTTCGGGAACCACGATGGGACCTCGGGCCATAATAATGGCCCTTTCCACAACATTCTCCAGTTCCCTAACATTGCCTGGCCAGTCATAGGCCAATAAAAGTCTCTTGGCTTCTTCCGAAAAACCTTTTACCTGCCGGTTAGATTCTTTATTATATTTTGCTAAAAAATGGGCCACCAGCAGGGGAATATCCTCTTTTCTCTCCCGCAAAGGCGGAATGGATATATTCACCACATTTAAACGAAAAAACAGGTCCTCGCGAAAACCACCTTCCAAAACACTCTGTTTTAGCCTTCTGTTAGTGGCAGCCAAAATTCTTACATCCACCTTTAGGGTCTCTGTTCCACCGATCCGGTCAAACGCTTTTTCTTGAATGGCCCTAAGCAGTTTTGCTTGGGTGGAGAGACTGATTTCCCCTATTTCATCAAAGAAAATGGTTCCCTGGTGAGCCACTTCAAATTTACCGATCTTGGTATGACTAGCTCCTGTAAAGGCTCCCTTTTCATAGCCAAACAATTCACTTTCCAACAAACTGTCCGGTAGATTAGCACAGTTAATTTTGATAAAGGGCTTATTTCGCCGGGAACTGTTACTATGGATAGCCCTGGCCACCAATTCTTTCCCTGTGCCACTTTCTCCTTGGATCAGTACCGTGGCATTACTGTCCGCGACTCGCCCAATATCCTTATAAACGGTCTGCATAGCCATTGAATTACCAATCAAGTTAATTTCACTAGCTGCTTCCTTTGCATCTTCAGGTTTGAATGTCACCACCGTATCCGATTGGGCTACCGCCCTTTTCACTAGATTGAGAAATTCATCCAGATCAAAGGGTTTAACAATGTAATCAAAGGCACCCAGCTTCATAGACCGAATGGCTACCTCGGTGGTACCAAAGGCCGTCATTAAAATAACCGGGGTGGTAAAACCATTCTCTTTAATCTTTTTTAAGAGAGAAAAGCCATCCCTTTCAGGCATGCGAATATCCGTAATAAGCACATCTGGCTTAAACAGCCGTAATTTCTCAAGGCATTCCTCACCATTTACTGCACTTTCTACCCGGTAATGTTCGTCGGTTAAAACATCGTACAGAAACTGCCTCACACTTTCTTCATCGTCAACTACCAGCACCAGTTTTTGGTTCATGGTAAGTAACACCTCCTAATGACTGGTAAGTTTATCCTTGCTCTGCAGGCAGCAAAATACGCACTCGAGTTCCTGAGCCTAGCTTACTGCTTATTTCAATTCTACCACTATGGGCACGAATAATCTGATCGGCTATAGTCAAACCCAAACCGGTACCTTTGGCCCGGTTGGTAAAGAAGGGGTCGAATAATTGGTTTAGGTTTAGTATATTTTCAGGTATCCCACAACCCGTATCCTGAATATCAATACACACCATTTTTTCGGTATTTAAATAATCGGTACTTACACTCACCTGCCCCCCTTGAGGCATAGCTTGTACCGCGTTATAAATGACATTCATAAGCACCTGCTCCATTTGATCGGGGTCTAATTTCACCTTGGGTAATCCTTCTTTGGGTAGAAAAACAAATGTCATATTATCTGCATGGGTTTCGATAAAAAAATTTAAAACCCGGCTAATGAAGTTATTGATATTTAGCTGAGTCAATACGGCATTGGTTGGTTTGGTAAAAAAAAGCAGCTTATTAACAATGGAATCCAGACGACGTACTTCACGGTAAATGGTATTTAAAGATTTGACCGTGGGGGCTTTATTTTTTAACCAAAATTGGATATAACCACTGATGGAAGTAAGGGGATTTTTTATTTCGTGGGCGACACCAGCCACCAACTGTCCTAAAGAAGCAAGCCTCTCCTGCCTTCTCATCTGCTCCTCCAATCGTAGCCTTTGGGTAATATCCCGGCAGCTTAGTACTGCCCCTACCAATTGTTGTCCGGCATCCAGCAAAACAGACGTACTGGCCAGCAGTTGAAGATTTTTGTCTTTACCTAAGGTAATAAGCATGTCTTTCGTTTCTTTTCCCTGTAGACAAGCTTCAAACATTTCTGCGATACCCGGATCAGTGAATACCTGCTGATAGGGTTTTTCAACAGCATCTTCCGACAGGGAAAATATTTTACGGGCTGAGGAACTGATACTAACAATTCTCCCCTGTAAATCAACAGCTATAATACCAGCATCGATATTAGCCATAATAATTTCATTGTAATTTTGCACCCTAACCAATCTGGCAGCTAATTCATTAATAGCCTTAGATATTTCGTCCAACTCACCAATGGCCGGCGGAATTTTATAGGTTAGATCATATTTTAATTTATGCAAACCATTTTTAATACTGGCTACCGTATCCATGTAATTTTTAAGGAGAAAGAAAGTACTGCAAAGGCCCAGCATAAAGCCAAAAAATATCACGGTATAGGCAAAGCTTTCTGCCTGCAGGATTTCTTTGTTGATGCCTCCCAACCTTTCACCGGCCCAGACAACTGCTACCACCTGCTGGTCGTTTAATAAAGGCTGAAAAATAATCAGTTTCTGGTTACCAGACGACCCCAGTACAATTTCCAAAGATTTTTTAGTCCATATTACCTTTTCAAAGGCGTCTTTCCACTGGGCCTGTTCCGACCATTGGGTGTCCTCGGACACGTCTAAAAGTAAATCTTTAAAATCCATATACGGTAAGTGGCTGTCCTGGCCCATTTGAACCAGCACTGCCTTGACCTGCGGCGAATAATACCCTAATTCCATCCCAGGGTGTTTTTGAAATACCTTCATCACTGCACCAGCCAATTCCCTATTCATGGCCTTGATTTGTTCCGTTCGAGGTTTATCGCTGCTGGTGTGTTTTTCGATTAAGGCAGTTACATTCCGTGGCATTGTCTTTGCTAGTTCCATCACGACCACTTGTAAATTTTCCCGTTGCTCATCTAATACGGCAGGTTTGCTATGATTAACCATATATAACATGGCACCGGTGATAAGCACCGGCAATAACAGCAAAACACCAACCAGTATCATAAGCTGAAATCTAAATTTTTTAAGCATTGTTTCACCTAAAATAAATCATTATTTTATAGTTATATTAGCACTTATCTTAAAGGACAGCCATCGGAAAATTAATCTTATTAGCTAGAGGCTTTTGGGCAAAATAAAAATACAATAGGGAGGTGATATAAAAATGACCATTATAGATGAGTATCACAAAGGTGAGCAGCATAACAAGCCTAAGTTACAGGAATACTTGCATCACCCGGTGGGACATACACAACCAAGAGAGATTAAGTCCCAAAAGGCTCAGTTAAACAGTGTCCACCAGCACGGAACGCAAAAAAGTGTAAAAATGCAAATGGGTCACAAGACTGGTGTTCGGGATATGAAGCATACTATTAATCGGGATTAATAATCAGAAAAAGGAGTGGCGCAAAGCTATTTTTTGCGCTACTCCCTACATCCTAATAAAGCGTTTTATTATATCCGACTGTCTCCTCCTTGAGGCACCTTTTCTCCCGCCAGTTTTACACCGCTATTTCGACGCTGTTGCAAGGCCAACGTGAATAAGAGAATTATCACGGAAGTCATTACGATGGCCCCCCCAGGAGCCAAGTTAATATAGAAGGAAGCAAAGAGCCCAATAATGATTGCTACTTCCCCCAGGATTACCGATATAATCATGGCCTCACGAAAGCTTTTAGCCAAACGCATAGCTGCAGCCACGGGTAAAACAATTAAAGAGGATACCAGCAGAATACCTACCACCCTGATGGCAATGGCGATGGTAAGCGCCGTTAGAGCTGTAAAAGTAATGGTAATCAGCTTAACCGGCATACCACTTAACTCTGCACCTTCTTCATCAAAGGAGATAAAGAAGAGTTCTTTTTTTAACAGTAACACCAGTCCCAGGATGGTCAAACCGGTTACTGCAATAATGATGAGATCTGTTTGATTAATGGCTACAATACTGCCAAATAGATAACTCATAAAGCTAGCATTGTAACCCTTGCCCAGGTCCAATAGAATCGCCCCCAGAGCAATCCCCATCGATAATATTATGGCAATAGAAATTTCCGAGTATGCTTTAAATACATCCCTTAATTTTTCAATACCCAATGCCCCTGCCACGGCAAAAACTGAAGCTGATAAAATAGGATGCACCCCGCTCAAAAGTCCTGCCGCTACACCCGCTAAACAGACATGGGACAAAGCATCGGAAATCATGGACATTCTACGCAAGGCTACAAAAAGTCCTACCACCGGACAGATCAACCCCACTATAATACCCGCAGCAAAGGCTCGCAGCATAAAATCATATTGAAATATTTCCATCGTTCTCTCCCGTTATTTAGCCGCCTGGTAAGCCAACCTTTTGCTGCAGTTTTCTTGCAGACGAGGTATCTCGTAGGTATGGCAATTACAGGAGCAAATCTGTCGATCCAAGCAAACTTGCCTGGTAATAATGGAGGATAACCCCTCCAATTCATGAGAAACCATCAACATCGTCATATTTCTTCTCTGGTTGAGATCTCTCAGCAATTTATAAAATAAGGATTGAGCAGCAGCATCAACACCCACTGTTGGTTCATCAAAAATTAAAATTTCCGGCTCAGATACCAGCGCCCGGGCGATAAAAACTCTCTGTTGCTGCCCACCGGATAACATTCCCACCAGTTGATTGCTGATATCCATCAACCCCACGAGTT
>CAMKDG010000094.1 GCA_946411205.1 uncultured Desulfotomaculum sp. | reverse complement strand
CCCGGGGCCATCGGGGCCCAATTTGGCCGACCGGAGGAAACGGTGGTGCTCATTACCGGTGATGGCAGCTTCCAGATGACCCTGAATGAGCTGTCCACCGCTGCCGAACAAGGTTTGCCGCTGAAGATCTTTGTCCTCAACAACCAACGGCTGGGTATGGTACGACAACTCCAGGAGTTTTATTGTGAAAAACGCTATATCGCTGTGGATTTTAGCTTTGTACCCAGCTTTGCAGAGTTAGCCAAAGTTTACGGCTTTACCGGGTTAACGGTGACATCCCAGGAAGAACTGCAGGAGGCCTTAAAGACGGCCTTCCAAAAACCGGGTCCGGTACTGGTGGACTGTGCCATCGACCCCGAGGAAAATGTAATGCCTATGGTATTAGCGGGGAAAGACATTAACGACGCAGTGGATTGCGAATAAATATACGGGAGGGAATGGCTTGAGCAATCGGGTGTATATCTTCGATACCACCCTGCGGGACGGCGAACAGTCTCCGGGTGTGAGCTTAAATATAAATGAGAAACTACAGATTGCCAGGCAACTGGCCCGCCTGGGCGTAGACATTATTGAGGCGGGGTTCCCCATTACCTCCCCGGGCGATTTCGCCGCGGTGCAAGCGGTGTCTAGGGAGGTGCGGGGGGTTACCGTAGCCGGTTTGGCCCGGGCTAACTTCAAAGATATCGACGGTGCCTACGAGGCACTTAAGGAAGCTGAGCAAGCTCGCATTCATATTTTTCTTGCCACTTCGGATATTCACTTAAAATACAAACTTCGTAAAGACCGGGAACAAGTGCTGGAGGCAGCGGTAGCAGCCGTAAAATACGCTAAAAAATATACCTCCGATGTGGAATTTTCCGCGGAGGATGCCTCCCGCTCGGATGTAGATTATCTGAGCCGAGTTTTCGGCGAAGTCATCAAGGCGGGTGCTACGGTCATTAACATTCCGGATACAGTGGGTTATGCCACGCCGGAGGAATATGGACGCTTTATCCGCAAGGTGATGGATCGGACGCCGGGCATCGAAAAGGTTGTTGTCAGTGTGCATTGTCATGACGATCTGGGAATGGCTGTGGCCAACTCCCTGGCGGCAGTGGGAGCCGGTGCCCGTCAGGTGGAGGGCACCATCAACGGCATTGGTGAAAGGGCAGGAAATACCGCCCTGGAAGAAGTGGTGATGGGACTCTACACCCGGAAAGACCTTTACGGCTTGACGACCGGTTTTAATACCAAAGAAATTTACCGCACCAGCCGTTTAGTTAGTTCACTCACCGGTATGCCGGTACAGCCTAACAAGGCTGTGGTGGGTAAAAATGCCTTTGCCCATGAATCGGGTATTCACCAGGATGGTGTACTTAAGGAGCGCACCACCTATGAAATCATGAACCCGGAAATGTTGGGTATTGCCTCTAATAATCTGGTGCTGGGTAAACATTCCGGCCGGCATGCTTTCCGGGAGCACTTGTCCCAATTGGGCTATGACCTGACTGACGAAGAATTGAACTTAGCCTTTGGCCGTTTTAAGGCACTGGCTGATAAGAAGAAAGAGATTACCGACCAAGACCTGCAAGCCCTGGTGGAGGATGAAATCAGACAAATTCCGGACACCTATGTATTGGACTACTTCCACATTTCCAGTGGTACCACCGTAGTGCCCACGGCCACCGTGAGACTCCTGATGGGTGAGGAAGCAAAAGAAGAGGCAGCCTGCGGCGATGGTCCGGTAGATGCCATCTACAAAACCGTAGACAAAATCACCGGTCTCTCCTGCACCTTGGTCAGCTATGCTATCAACGCCATCACCGGCGGCAAAGATGCCCTGGGTGACGTAACCGTAAAGCTACGTTGCGGCGATCAGGAAAAGGTTTACACCGGCCGCGGCGTCAGCAGTGACGTCCTGGAAGCCTCAGCCAAGGCGTATGTCAATGCGGTGAATAAGTTGATGTATGAGCGGCAGGGAGTAAAATCCTAAGTTAGCGTAATAAAAACGTTTGTCAAAATACTAAAAATCCTATGGCCGAGGGCGTAAGGCCGGCGGCCATTCATAGAGAGGTGAAGTACCGTGCCAATGACAATAACAGAAAAAATACTGGCTGCGGCAGCAGGTAAGGACAGCGTAAAACCTGGGGAGCTTATTAATGCCAGGGTAGACTTAGTGCTGGGGAACGATATTACAGCTCCGGTGGCGATTAAGGAATTTCAAAAGATTGGTGTAGACAGGGTCTGGGATAAAGATCGGGTTGCCCTGGTGCCAGACCACTTTACTCCCAACAAGGACATCAAATCTGCCGAACAGGCGAAAATGGTACGGGAATTTGCCCATCAGCAAGAATTAAGCAACTACTTCGAAGTGGGGCGCATGGGCATTGAACACTGCCTGTTACCCGAACAGGGTCTGGTGGGACCCGCAGATGTAATTATTGGGGCCGATTCCCACACCTGTACCTATGGTGCTCTGGGGGCCTTTGCCACCGGAGTGGGGAGTACCGACCTAGCAGCCGCGATGGCTTTGGGGGAAACCTGGTTTAAAGTACCGGAATCCATCAAGTTCGTTTTTCATGGCCAGCTGGGCAAATGGGTCGGGGGCAAAGATCTGATCCTCTACACCATCGGTCAGATCGGTGTGGATGGAGCACTGTATAAGGCGATGGAATTCTCCGGTGAAACCATTCGGCAGCTTTCCATGGATGGCCGCTTCACCATGTGCAACATGGCCATTGAAGCCGGTGGTAAAAACGGGATTATTGAGCCCGATGAAATTACCCGCCAGTACGTGGAAGGGCGCACCAAACGGCCCTATACCTTCTATACCAGTGACCCCGATGCTGAATATGCACAAGTGTATCATTTTGATACTTCTAAAATAGAGCCCCAGGTGGCCTTCCCCCATCTGCCGGAAAATGCTCGTCCTGTCAGCGAAGCCGGCCGGGTAGAGATTGACCAGGCAGTGATTGGTTCCTGCACCAACGGGCGGATTGAAGATTTGCGTTTGGCGGCAGAAATCCTCAAAGGGAATAAAGTGAATCAGCGGGTTCGCTTAATCGTGATTCCCGGTACCCAAGAAATTTACCGTCAGGCCATGCGGGAAGGTCTCTTTGAAATTTTCCTGGATGCAGGTGCCGTGGTCAGTACCCCCACCTGTGGACCCTGTCTGGGCGGTCACATGGGGATTTTAGCCAAAGGTGAGCGCTGTATTGCCACAACCAATCGTAACTTTGTCGGCCGGATGGGACACCCCGAAAGCGAAGTATACCTGGCCAACCCGGCAGTTGCAGCGGCCAGTGCTGTTACCGGCCGGATTAGCCATCCCGAGGAGGTGCTGTAATGAAACTGCAAGGGAAAGCCTGGAAATTTGGGAATGATGTTGATACAGATGTCATCATCGCGGCACGTTACCTTAACAGCTCCGACCCGGCGGAATTAGCCCGCCACTGCATGGAAGATGGCGATCCGGAATTTGCTGCGAAAGTTCAGCCCGGGGATATGATTCTGGCAGCCAAAAACTTTGGCTGCGGCAGTTCTCGGGAGCATGCTCCCATTGCTATTAAGGCGGCAGGAGTTTCCTGTGTGGTGGCTAAATCCTTTGCCCGGATCTTCTATCGTAACGCCTTTAATATTGGTTTACCCATTTTGGAATGCCCGGAAGCCATTGATGAAGTGCAGGAAGGGGATACCCTGGCGGTGGATGCCGCCACAGGCACGATTCAAAACCTGACCACCGGTAAAGAGTACCAAGCAGTGCCCATTCCGGATTTTATGCGGCAAATTATCGATGCCGGTGGGCTCATCAGCTATGTGAAAGAGAGGGTGAACAAAAATGTATAAAATAGCCCTCTTACCCGGTGACGGCATTGGGCCGGAAATTATCCCCCAGGCGGTACGCGTACTGCATGCTGTGGGACAACGATTTGACAGAGAATTTCAATGTGAAACAGCCTTGATCGGAGGCGCGGCCTACGACGCCACCGGCCATCCCTTGCCGGAAGAAACCTTGGAAATCTGCCGCAACAGCGAGGCAGTTCTCCTAGGGGCGGTGGGTGGTCCTAAATGGGATAATTTAGAGCCACATTTGCGCCCCGAGCGGGGAGCACTGCTACCCCTGCGCAAGCAATTAGGCCTTTTTGCCAACCTCCGTCCGGTGACGGTGAATTATGCTTTGGCAGATGCCTCTCCTTTAAAATACGATCTGGTGGCCGGCTTGGATGTTTTGATTATTCGGGAGCTTACCGGCGGCCTGTATTTTGGGGATAAACGCCGGGAAGATTTACCGGACGGCGGTCAAAAAGTAGTGGAGACCTTGGAATATACCACTCAGGAAGTGGCCAGAGTGGTTCGCTTGGGTTTTGAAATGGCGCAAAAAAGAGGCCGGAAATTAGCCTCTGTAGATAAAGCCAATGTGTTAGAAAGCTCCCGGCTTTGGCGGGAAATCGTAGAGGAACTGGCTCAGGAATATCCCGATGTGGAGCTAAGCCACATCTTGGTGGATAACTGTGCCATGCAATTGGTACGTAACCCTAAGCAGTTCGATGTGATGGTGACCGAGAATATGTTTGGCGATATCCTAACGGATTTAGCCTCTCAACTTTCCGGCTCCATCGGGATGCTGCCTTCCGCCAGCCTGGGCGGGAAAGTAGCTTTGTATGAACCGATTCATGGTTCTGCACCGGACATTGCCGGCCAAAACCTGGCCAATCCTCTGGCCACCATCCTGTCTGTAGCGATGATGCTGCGCATCACCTTCAACCTGGAGGAAGAAGCCACTGCCATTGAACAGGCTGTAGACAGCGTGTTGCAACAGGACTATCGGACCGGCGACATCATGCAACCGGGCAAAATCCGGTTGGGCACCGTGGAAATGACTGATGCGGTGATCCGGGCGTTGAGACAAGAGTGAGCAGTGGAATCCGGTAGTAGTGCTTTCCTCTTAAGAAACCAATGAATTGTTGGCCCGACTCCAAAGGAATACCCAAAAGCAAACGAGGTGAGGCAAAATTGGGGATTACCAGAACGTAATTAAAATCTATGACACCACCCTGCGGGATGGGACCCAAGGCGAAGGAGTCAGTTTATCGGCAGAAGATAAGGTGAAAATTGCTCTGCGTTTAGATAAAATGGGTTTCCATTATATCGAGGGGGGCTGGCCTGGTTCCAACCCCAAGGACATGGAGTTTTTTAACCGCATCAAGCAATACACTTTGAAGCAAGCTGTGATCACGGCCTTTGGCAGTACCTGTCGCCCCGGGGTAATGCCCGCACAGGATGCTAACCTCAACTGCCTGTTGGCGGCGGGGGTGCAGGCCGCGGCCATCTTCGGTAAAACGTGGGATTTTCATGTGACCAAGGCCCTGAATACCACGCTGGAAGAAAATCTGCGGATGGTGCGAGAATCAGTGGCCTACCTAAAAAACCATGGCCTGACCGTCTTCTTTGATGCAGAGCACTTTTTTGATGGCTTTAAGGCCAATGCCGACTACGCCTTGGAGGTACTAAAGGCGGCGGCCCAAGGGGGAGCAGCCGCCCTTGTTCTGTGCGATACCAATGGCGGCAGTCTACCCCACGAGGTACATGCGGCAGTGAGGCGGGTAGCCCAAGAACTGCCGGAGATAGAACTGGGAATTCATGCCCATAACGATAGCGAAATGGCTGTGGCCAACACCGTTATGGCTGTACAGGCCGGAGCTACCCAGGTACAGGGAACCGTCAATGGCTTGGGAGAGCGCTGTGGCAATGCCAATCTTTGCTCTATTATCCCCAACCTTACCTTAAAAATGGGTTACCAAACGGTTCCTCGGGAAAATCTGGCCTATCTTACCGAGCTTTCCCGGTATGTGTATGAACAGGCCAATCTCAATCCCCTGGCTAACCAGCCCTATGTAGGGGAAAGTGCCTTCGCCCACAAGGGTGGCATGCATGTTAGTGCTCTCATGAAGGAACCCGGCACATATGAGCACCTGGCCCCGGAGCTGGTAGGTAACACCCGGCGGGTGCTGATGTCGGAGTTATCGGGTATTTCTAATCTACTCTACAAATATAAAGAGTTGCATCTGGACAAAAGCAGCCCCCAGGGCCGCCAAGTACTGGAACAACTCAAAAGCATGGAACATCGGGGCTACCAGTTTGAAGCAGCGGAAGGTTCCCTGGAACTGATGCTGCATAAAGCCATGAACGGCTACCAGGAACCCTTTCAATTAGCCAGCATGCGTCTGATCTTAGAGATGCGTGAACAGCAGCCGATTCATTCTGAAGCAGTAATTAAGCTAAAGGTTGGCGAGGAAATGGTACACACCGCGGCCGAAGGCAACGGACCGGTGAATGCCCTGGACAATGCCTTGCGCAAGGCCTTGGAAACCTTTTATCCGGAAGTGGCCGGCCTGCGGCTCTCGGATTATAAGGTGCGGGTGTTGGAGGAAAAGGCCGGTACCGAAGCCCAGGTTCGGGTACTCATTGAAACGGGCAATGGTAAAAAGACCTGGGGTACTGTGGGTGTATCCACGAACATTATCGAAGCCAGTTGGCAGGCTCTGGCGGACAGTATGTCCTACGGGTTGCTACCGGAAACTCCAAAATAATCGACATAAGGCAGACTTGGAAGAAGAATTCCGAGTCTGCTTCTTTTTTGCCCAAATTTGTCTGGTAATAAATGTCATAGTTAGCGCAGTGTGCACATATACATGAAGGGGAGTGATTTGACGTCAGGAGGAATCAGGATTGAACAAGAAAACCTGCCAGATTGCTGTAAAAGCACTGTTTTTTATCGTACTCTACACCTTCGTGGTGATTCCTCTTTCTGCAAAGACAGGGCCAATGACCGCCGCCTCCGCTGGCTCGCTCCAAAAGGAGATTGCTCAGTCTACCTTTGGTCAATTACTGGAACAAGAGCAGCCCGCAACTCAGCCTGCCCCACAGGAACCGCCGGCCGCTCTACAGCCTGTGCCAGCACAAGTTTCCCTGGCTTTGGTGGGTGATATTCTCCTGGATTCCTGGGTGGGTACCGAGATACTAAAACAGGGCGTGGATTATCCCTGGGCCAAAGTAAAACCAATCTTTAGTGCTGCCGATCTGGCCATTGGCAACTTGGAATCTGCCGTAGGGATCGGGGGCAGTCCCCTAAAGGGCAAATCCTTCACCTTCCGGGCCAAGCCGGAAACCCTACAAGGAGTAGCAAATGCCGGTATTGATGTGGTGAGTTTGGCCAATAACCATGTGCTGGATTATGGCACCACGGCCTTGGAGGAAACTCTGGTAAATTTAGACCAGTACGGTATCGCCCGCACCGGAGCGGGTCGCAATATCTACGAAGCTTTGACACCGGCTGTTAAAGAGGCTAACGGTCTTAAAATAGGGGTGCTTTCCTTCAGTCGGGTGGTTCCCTACGGCTGGTGGGTTGCCGGACATGAACAGTCCGGAGTGGCCAGCGGCTGGGATGAAAAAACCTTGTTGAACACCATTAAGCAGTGGGATGGTCAAGTGGATCTATTGCTGGTTGCCATTCACTGGGGTGAGGAACTGGCGGACTACCCGGCTGGGGACCAGGTGAAGCTGGCCAGAACGATGATTGACAGCGGGGCAGATCTCATCCTGGGTCACCACTCGCACTGTTTACAAGGGATAGAGGTTTATCGTGACAAGCCAATTCTCTACAGTATGGGGAATTTCATTTTTACCTCCAGCAGTCTGAAGGCCCGCACCGGTGCCATCGCCCTGGTGACCATGGACAAAAATGGAATCAAGGGTTTACAGATGATACCGACTCGCTTGGAGCGGGGGCAACCCCAAGTGCTGGAAGGTCAGAGCAAATCGGCAGAACTGGTTCGCCTGTTAAATCTCTCAAAACCCTTCGGTACACAAATTGACTCTGAGGGTAAATACTATCGCTAAAGCTCTGTTATTAAGGTCCGCCCCCAAGGGACGGCCTTTTTTCAATGTCAGAGAAGGGTATCCTCATTCGGCAGCGAAAATAATAGGTATGTCCAGAAAGTTGGATTGATCTGTCCTTTTGAGAAATACTACAAAATATCTAAAAATAGGGGGAGTGCCGGTTGGAACAACTAAAGGCGCTGAACCTTGACATCTTAAATCTTGCCAGTATCCTGGATATTACCTTGGTAACCCTTGTTTTTTACCTTTTTATGCGCATTATCCGGGGAACTCGGGCAGTACAATTGATCAAGGGGTTGGTTGTTCTGTTGGTAGCCACTACCGTAAGTAGTTGGCTGCATTTATATACGGTCAATTGGTTGTTGCAGCAGGTGATGACTGCCTTGGTGGTGGCGTTGCCCATCGTCTTTCACCCAGAACTGAGACGCGCTTTGGAATCACTGGGCCGGGGGAAGTTTTTAGCGCGCACCCTGAATACGCTAAAAGAGGCTGACATCAGTCGGATGACCAATGAAGTGGTACGGGCCGTTACCGTACTGACCAAGAATAAGATCGGAGCACTCATTCTCCTCGAACGGGTTACCGGCTTAGAAGAACATATTGCTACAGGTGTAAAACTGGACGGCTTTGTGTCTGCCGAGTTTTTGGTTAATATCTTTATTCCCAAAACGCCCCTGCATGATGGTGCGGTGATTATCCGGGGGGATCGGGTGGCTGCCGCCGCTTGTTTCCTGCCCTTATCAGAGAATCCCTACCTTAGCAAAGAGCTGGGTACCCGCCATCGGGCTGGTATCGGCATTACAGAGGTTTCCGATGCTCTGGCTGTGATTGTCTCGGAAGAAACCGGTGCTATTTCTCTGGCGGTGGATGGAACCCTGGACCGCATGTTGGACGAAGCCACACTTAAACAAAAATTAACCGATGCTCTGGAGGCAAAGCACCAGACATCTTTGAGCGGTGTATTTAGGAGGAACGAATCATGATTCGGCTGAAGTGGAGCAACAACTCCATGATGCTGCTATCTGTTCTGCTGGCTGTGTTGTTATGGGTCTACGTGACGAACGTACAGAACCCCATTAAAGAGCAGGATTTTCGAGTGGCCGTGGATACTCGGGGGGAGCTGCCCCAGGGCATTACTATGAGCGGCCTGCCCAAAACCATTTCTGTACGGGTACAGGGCAAGAATGCTCAACTTTCCGGCGTGCGTCCTGCGGATTTTCAAGCCGTTGTTGATTTAAGCAACGTCGAAGAGGGCACCAACAGTCTGCCGATTCAAGTTACAACTCCCAGTGGTTTACAAATTGTCCAGATGAATCCGGCTAGGGTTGATATTGTGGCAGATCGTCTGCTACAGAAACAATTTCCGGTTAAAATCGTACTGAGGGGAGAGCCGGTGAAAGGGTACTCCGCAGCAGAACCGGTAATACAACCCAGTGCAGTGATGGTTCGGGGACCGGCCCGTTTACTAAAAGATATCAAAAACGTAGAAGCAACCATAGATGTTTCCGAAGCCAGCCAAACCATAGAACAAACCCTGACGGTTTCATTACCCCAGGGTGTTTCGTCCGTACCGGATCGGGTAAAGGTACTGGTTCCCGTGACCCGCACTATGCCCTCCCGAACCTTGCCGGTAGTACCCCGCTATATCGGTAACCCGGCGGACCAGTATCAGATTGTACGAATCATCTCTCAGCCAGCCAACATTCTGGTCTACGCGCCGGCGGAGGTATTGAAGAACCTGGAAAATATCTCAACGGAACCCATTAGAATTGATGGTATTGTTGAAAATGCAGTAAAGGATGTTCGTTTGTTGTTGCCCGAAGGAGTGGCAGAGATTATCCCCGGGAAAGTGGAAGTGACTATTCAGGTGAAGGCCAAGCAGTCCACCCAGGGTCCGGAGACCACACAGACGCCATCTCCAGGGGATACGACACCGCCGGAGAAGCCTCAAACTCAGTCAAACCTAAGTAGGTAAAATTACCAAAACGGGACAACTGACGCAGCCTACCCTTGGTTCATACTATGATTGAAATTGACAGTCCCAACAGGGGGAGCTATAATAAGCTTTAATTTGGTTAAAATTCCTCGGAACAAGGGGGAAAAGGACATATAATGGCAAAACTATTCGGCACCGACGGTGTGCGTGGGGTAGCGAATACCGAACTGACCGCTGAACTCGCCTTTAAATTGGGGCGGGCTGGCGCTTATGTACTCACGCAGCAAGGACACCCGAAGAAAATCATTATTGGCAGAGACACCAGAATTTCTGGTGATATGTTGGAAGCAGCCCTGGTGGCGGGAATTTGTTCTGTGGGAGTGGATGTTTACAAAGTAGGTGTCTTACCCACACCGGCCATTGCCTATCTTACAAGAAAAACTAAATCCGGGGCGGGAGTTGTTATTTCTGCCTCCCATAACCCTGTGCAGGATAACGGTATCAAATTTTTTGGCCCCAGTGGTTACAAGTTGCCCGATGAACTGGAAAGCAAAATTGAAAAACTGGCTCTGCAGGAAGAACCGGATATTCCCAAACCCACGGGTGGCGAATTAGGCAGAGTTTACTATGTAGAAGATGCCCTAGACCAGTATGTGGAGTTTGCTAAAAGCACCATCACGACCGACCTTAAGGGGCTTAAAATTGTGGTGGACTGTGCCAATGGGGCAGCCTACCAAGTGGCACCTCGGGTATTGACTGAGCTGGGTGCGGAGGTAATTCCCCTTTTTCATCGGCCAGACGGTGTGAACATTAACGCCGGTTGTGGCTCAACTCACCCGGAAGTCTTGATGGAAGAAGTGGTAAAGCAAGGTGCAGATTTAGGCTTGGCCCATGATGGAGATGCCGACCGGGTGTTGGCAGTGGATGAACAGGGCAACTTGGTCGATGGCGATCAAATTATGGTCCTCTGTGCCAAGCACCTCAAGAGCAAAGGCCTACTGAGAAAAAATACCACCGTTGTTACCGTTATGAGTAACTTAGGTCTGTATAAGGCCCTGGAAAGCAGCGATATTAATGTAATGGAAACCAAAGTGGGAGACCGCTACGTGTTGGAAAAATTACTGGAAACCGGTGCCCGTTTTGGCGGCGAACAATCCGGTCATATTATTTTTCTTGCCCACAATACCACAGGAGATGGTATAATTACGGCATTGCAGGTGCTGGCAGTGATCAAAGAAACTGGCAAATCACTGGCCAAACTAGCCGGCCAAATGGAAAAATACCCGCAAATTCTTAAAAATGTGCAGGTAAAAGATAAAACTGTGGTGATGAACAGTCCCATTATGTCCGAAGCCATTCGTCGCTTTGAAAGGGATTTAGCTGGCAAAGGACGCATTTTAGTACGCCCCTCCGGTACCGAACCCCTGGTGCGGATCATGGTAGAGGGCAAAGATATGGCAGAATTACAAACCATTGTGGAAAAAATGTCAGACATCGTGGGCAACATTTAACCGTTGCCCACGTCATAGAATAGTATAATCTGAAAGCTAGCAAGGGAGGTGATGCCTGCACAAGAGCGGCTCGGATAACAACTAAATATACGAGAAGCGCCAGAACCCCGATGGGGTTGACGAGGAGAGGGAGTATCGAAGATTCGGCGGATGCCCTCCGGCCAGTTACGGCCGATAACGCAGCATAAAACCCAAGAGGTAACCCTGGGTACAAAAACTGCAGGTAACGAACCAGCGGCATTGGTTAATGTTAACGCTAAGGTATACTATTGCCTTTTTCGGGTAACTTAAACAGTAAAAGAAGCCGTGGCCGGTAAAGGTCACGGCATAACTATTTTTAAGGAGGTCGACCTATATGTGCGGCGTCGTCGGCTACGTGGGCAGCAAGCCCGCAACACCCATTATTGTGGATGGTTTAAAGAAACTTGAATATAGAGGGTACGATTCATCCGGTGTGGCAGTTTTGGATAAGGATGGCTTAAAGGTTGAGAAAAAGAGAGGCAGACTGGCCGAATTGGAAAAGGCCCTCACAGGCCGGGAGCTAGATGCCACCATCGGCATCGGTCATACCCGCTGGGCTACCCATGGTCGTCCCAGTGATGTCAATGCTCACCCGCATACATCCAACGACGGCAAAATTGCCGTAGTCCACAACGGTATTATTGAGAATTATCTGCAGCTGAGAGAATGGCTGAGTTCCATGGGCCATGTCTTTCAATCCGAAACCGACACCGAAGTAATTCCCCACCTTATTGAGCACTTCTATAAAGGGGATTTAATCGAGGCGGTTCAACAGACAGTCTCCCACCTGGAAGGCTCCTATGCCATTATGACCATTTCCGTAGATCAGCCCGGACGTATCGTGGCAGTTCGCCAGGATATGCCGATGGTGGTGGGTTTGGGCAAGGGTGAAAACCTGCTGGCTTCGGATATTCCGGCTCTCCTGAAGCATACCCGCCAGTGTTATCTCCTGAATGATGGGGATGTGGTGGAGCTAAAGGCAGACGAAGTGATTATCCGGGATGTCACCGGCAAGGTGGTACAAAAAGAAATCTTCGAAGTTACCTGGGATGCCGAAGAAGCCGAAAAGGGCGGCTATGACCATTTCATGCTCAAGGAAATTCATGAGCAACCCAGAGCCATTCGGGATACGCTGAAAGGTCGTATCTCCCATGCCGGAGATAAGGTTATTCTAGATGAAATTAAAATGACTCCCAAGGAAATTCAAAACGTTAAGCGCATCGTGATTACCGCTTGCGGCACGGCTTATCATGCCGGTTTGGTAGGTAAATATATTATCGAACAGTTGGTTCGCATTCCGGTGGAAGTGGATATTGCTTCCGAGTTCCGCTACCGGGACCCTCTCATTGATGAAGAAACCCTGGTAGTGGTAGTTAGCCAGTCCGGTGAAACCGCCGATACTCTGGCAGCTCTCCGAGAAGCCCGCCGCCGCGGGGCCCGAGTGGTGGCCATTACCAACGTAATTGCCAGCTCGGTAGCCCGGGAAGCAGACGATATTATCTATACCTGGGCCGGCCCGGAAATTTCCGTGGCTTCCACCAAAGCCTACACCACCCAACTGGTAGCCATTTACCTGCTGGCTCTCTACCTGGCCCAGGAACGCAACGCTTTGGTTGCCGGTAATATCAAAGAGATTTTAGATGAACTGAAAGCCATCTATAGTAAAGCCCAGGAAGTGCTGGACGGCGAGCAGCCGATTAAGGACTTTGCTAAAAAATATTGCAAACACGAAGATGCCTTCTTCATCGGCCGCGGTCTAGACTACGCCGTAGCTCTGGAAGGTTCCTTGAAACTAAAAGAAATTTCCTACATCCACGCCGAAGCCTACGCCGCTGGTGAACTGAAACACGGCACTTTGGCACTAATCGTGGAAAACATCCCAGTGATCGCGCTAGCCACTCAGCAAGGTCTGTTTGAAAAAATGGTTAGCAATATCAAAGAAGTAAAAGCAAGAGACGCCTCCGTCATCGCCCTGGCCATGGAAGGTCATACCGAAGTGGAAAAGGTAGCAGACCAAGTAATCTACATTCCCAAGACCCACCAAGTCCTGGCACCCATTATCACCGTAATCCCGCTGCAACTACTGGCGTATTATATCTCTGTATACCGTGGTTGTGATGTAGATAAGCCGAGGAATTTGGCGAAGAGTGTGACGGTGGAGTAGGGGAGAAAATAAGTTGTTGATTTTGTCCCCCTAAAACAAAGTTGTACAAAAACCACTGTAAAAACCTGCCATATAAAATAGTCGTTCAAAAAGTCCCTCCCTGTACCGAGTAAAATGGACCCCGTAAAGTGGACATTAAAAAAAGTCCCTTTGCGAGGTCTATTT